>NZ_JBHYMC010000143.1:0-1158 GCF_042742535.1 Streptomyces sp. NPDC058880 | reverse complement strand
AGCCCCCGCTGAGAGCAAGGCCCACGCCAGTAACCCACTTCCCCTCCTCACGCTCCACTGGAAGCAGGCTACGGGAGATCTCAAACGCGGTCTGAACGGCGACTTAGGGCCGCCACTCCACAGGGGAGGAGTGGCCGCCGAGTCGTTTTATGCCTCAGCGGGTATGGGGCCTGGCCGCCCTTTCCGCGGCCGCGCAGGCCGCTGTCCCCCACGGCAGGAAGGCCGGCACCGGCGGTCGGAGCGGGACGGCGTACGAGCAGCCTGCGCACCTGTGCCAGCAGCCGCCGGACCGGGGTCTGGGTCACGGACATCGCTGACCGCCGCGGGTGCCGGGGGCCTTCGCCGGCCAATGCAGTTGCCTTTGAGTTGCGGGGATCGTTGCCCCGCGTGTGACGGGGTGGGGCGCGGGCCGACGGGTACGGATCGGGATTCTGACGAAGGTGTTCACCGCTGAGCTGGTGGACGCGGCGATAGCCAAGCACGACCGGGCCGAGCGGCGCCGCCGACTCCTGCCAGCGAGGCTGGTCGTGTACTTCGTCCTGGCCCTGTGCCTGTTCGCCCGGGAGTCGTACGAGGAGGTGCTGCGAGTGCTGACCAGCGGCATCCCGGGCAGCCGGGCCCTCGCGCGGGTGAACCGGTCGTCGTTGTGTCGGGCTCGCGCCCGCCTCGGGGAGGACGTGCTGGAGACTGTGTTCCGCCAGGTGGCCGGCTCGCTCGCCACCCCGGCCACGCCGGGCGCATGGTGGCGAGGGCTGCGGCTCCTCGCCCTGGACGGCACCCAGTTCGATCTTCCGGATTCGACGAGCAATGGCGACACCTTCGACGGCCCCTCCACCACCGGCGGCGTCCCCTTCGGATTCCCCCAGGTCAGAGCGGTGGTCCTCGCCGAAATCGGAACGCACGGAGTCCTCGACGCTCGCCTCGGCGGCTACCGCGACGGCGAGCGCAGCCTCGCCTACCCGCTGGCCGGCTCCACCGGCACCGGCGACCTGATCATCGCCGACCGTGGCTTCTGGTCGGTCGAGTTCGCTCACGCCTTCACCGCGGCGGGCGCGGATCTGCTGGTCAGCGATCCAGCGCACCTTCGGTGCGCGCCGGGGGCGTGGTAAATCCCGTGGCGCGCGCCGGGGGTGCTTCTGTCTGCCCTGACGTGGGCTG
>NZ_JBHYMC010000142.1:0-1204 GCF_042742535.1 Streptomyces sp. NPDC058880 | reverse complement strand
CTGAGACCGCGTTTGAGATCTGCCGTGTCCCGTTACTGGGGCGTTCGTTGAGCTCGTCGTGAGTGGTGTTGGGGGTGGGTATCCGTCGGACCTGGCGGACGAGCAGTGGGCGCTGGTGGAGCCATTGCTGCCGCCGGCGCGGGTGGGGCCGAAGGGTGGTCGGCGGGAGAAGCATCCGCGGCGGCGAATCGTGGACGCGATCTTCTACGTGGTGCGGACCGGGTGTGCCTGGCGGCAGCTGCCGAAGGACTTTCCGCCCTGGCCGACGGTGTACTGGTACTTCACCTGGTGGCACGACGACGGCACCGTCGAGCGCATCCACGACGCCCTGCGCAGCCGGGTCCGTAAGGCCGACGGCCGCGACGCGGAGCCGAGCGCCGGGCTGATCGACTCGCAGTCCGTCCGCACCGCCGACACCGTGCCCGCGGCGACCAGGGGCTTCGACGCGGGCAAGAAAGTCAAGGGCCGCAAGCGGTTCATCGTCACCGACACCCTCGGCCTGCTCCTGGCCGTCCACGTCGTCGCGGCGAGCATCCAGGACCGCGACGGCGCGAAGCGGCCGTTACTGTGGACCCGCCTGGATCACCCCGGCGTCAAGAAGGTGTGGGCCGACCAGGGCTTCTCCGGTCGCCTGGTCGATTGGGCCGCCCAGATCCTCGGCCGTGAGCTGGAGATCGTCCGCAAGGACCCCGGCCAGCGCGGCTTTCAGGTTCAGCCCAAGCGGTGGGCGGTGGAGCGCACCTTCTCCTGGCTCACCGCCCACCGGCGCCTCGCCCGCGACTACGAGACCAGCCCGGCCCACTCCGAGAGCATGATCCGCTGGGCGATGATCGGCGTCATGGTCCGTCGACTCACCCGAGGCCGGCCCGCTCAGCGACCGGGCCCACGACGCCTTCGCCTCTTGTCATGACGTCAGCCCTACCGCTTCTGGGCTCTGTATCGCTTGAGGAGAGCGGTAAGCCTCGCCGGATTGGCCTCGCCGTTCAGTTCAGTAGTGAGGTCGTCGGGGCAGAGCTCGTATAGGTCGCCCCACCATCGGCGCCCTCGGTTGTCCCAGATGCGGTACCCGCCAGGCACGCCTCTGGCCACATAGCGACGCCTACTCACGAAGCCCCCGCTGAGAGCAAGGCCCACGCCAGTAACCCACTTCCCCTCCTCACGCTCCACTGGAAGCAGGCTACGGGAGATCTCAAACGCGGTCTGA
>NZ_JBHYMC010000141.1:0-1320 GCF_042742535.1 Streptomyces sp. NPDC058880 | reverse complement strand
GTAGTGGCAGCGGCGGGCCACTGCTTGGCGTTGTCGGCGCCAGCGCGACCAGCTCAACGCGTGGGTGCGGGCGCGGGGATCTGGGGATAGGTCAGCCGCCAGGAGTCGCCGCACTTCCGCCACAGTGAGCTCGATGACCTCGGCATCCTCACCGGTGGATCCCCCTTTTCGACTGCCTGTGCGCTCATCGCGGCGAGGAAGGCGTGGGCGAGCATGGCCAGGGTGATGTGCCGGTACCAGCCGACGTAGCGGCGGACCTCGTATTCGTCCAGGCCGCACTCGTTCTTCGCTGCCTGGAAGCACTCCTCGATCGCCCACCGGGTGCCGGCGACGCGGACCAGTTCGTCCACGCCGACGTCCAGGGGCGCGTAGCCGAGGTAGTAGGCGATCTCGTCCGGCCGGCTGAGGCTCCGCCGTGCCAGCGCCCAGCGTCGCCGGATCAGGACGCCGTCCTGGTGGTCGTACTCGGCCACTGGGCGCAGTTGGACGGCTGCCCAGTCGTACTCGCGCTGCCCCTTCGCGCCCGCGCCGCAGGAACGGCGTTCCCATGCCTGGTCGGGGGCCTGCTCGAAGGCCATGTCGATGCGCGGGCCGGCCAGGGAGAGCTGGGACTTCGGGACGGCGAGGACGTAGCCGACGCCGGATGTCTCCAGCATCCGGCGGAAGCGGTTGTCCTGTCCGTAGGCGGCGTCCGCCGTGACCCAGGCGATCGGCAGCGGCGAGGCCAGCACCCTGCGGACGATCGCCGCGGCGATCGTGTTCTTGGTGGCGAACTCCCGCTCGTCGGGGACCTTGGCCGCGCGACAGCGGTCACGGTCGTCGGTCCAGGACTTGGGCAGGTAGAGCTCGCGGTCCACCAGGGCTCGGCCGGCCGTGCTGGCATAGGCGGCGAACACGCCGATCTGGCAGTTCTCGGTGCGGCCGGCGGTGCCGGAGTACTGCCTTTGGACTCCGGCGGAGGTGGTGCCCTTCTTCAGGAATCCGGTGTCATCGATGATCAATACCCCGTCGGGGCGGCCGAGTTGTTCGGCGACGTAGGTCTGCAGGTCATCGCGGATGTCGTCGGGGTTCCAGCGGGCGCGGGAGAGCAGGTACTGCAGGCCGTCGGGGGTGGAGTGGCCGGCGTGTTCGGCGAGCTGCCAGCTGTTTTTGCGGGCTACCGGGGCGAGCAGCGCGCGCACGTAGTCCCGCATCCGGCGGCGGGGTTCGACGCGGCCGAAGCGGTGCCCGATGGTGGTGAAGAGGTGGTCCAGGTCGCGGTCCCAGGTCTCGGCCTGTTCGGTGATCACGACCCGAGGCTTCCCCGGCCCGGGGTGATCT
>NZ_JBHYMC010000140.1:0-1352 GCF_042742535.1 Streptomyces sp. NPDC058880 | reverse complement strand
GACGTTAAGTCCGTTTCTGGTAGCAGCCTCGTCCGGGCTGGGTGAGGAAGCCTTGGCGGGTGAGGCGTCCGAGGCGGCTGCGGGTGATGTTGACGGATGCCTCGTCGGTGGGCATGTCGAGGAGTTCGTGCAGCTCACGGGCTCGGAAGACCTGGTCGGGGTGCTGGTTGAAGGCGTTCACGATGGCCTGGTAGGCGGTGTTCGTCTCGGGTGGGCCTGGGTCACCTCCAGCGGGTGCAAGTTCGGCGATGACCTTGGCGGTGGTGGCCAGGTCCGCGAGTCGCGCTTCGGCCTCGGCCAGGGCGGCGGTCAAGTGCTGGATCTGGTCGCGTAGTTCAGCGGCCCGGGCGGTGGTCTCGTCGTGCTGGGCCTGGAGGCCGGCCAGGAGCTCGGCGACGTTCACGCGGCCAGCCCGAGGGTGTCGCGCCAGGCCGGAGACGGTGTGGTGAGGCGGCGGGCCATGTTCGCGATCGAGGCCCAGTAGACGCGTGAGGCGGAGTTGTCGGGCCGGTGGTCGTACTCACGGGCGAGGCGGCGGTGCAGCATCAACGTGCCGTTGACCTGCTCCACGATCCACCGCTTGGGCTGCGGAATGAAGCCTTTGCCCTGGTCAGCGGGGTTTCGGCGGACGATCTCGACGTCGATGTCCAGCAGTGCGCCGTGGATGAGGACCTCGTCCTTGAAGCCCTGGTCCACCAGGGCTTTCTCCAGGCGGTTGCCGCACCGCTCGGCGGCCTGGTCGAGCAGGGCGGTGCCGGCGGCGTTGTCATGGGCGGAGGCGTCCAGCACAACAACGCCGATGACCAGCCCCAGGACGTCGACGGGCCAGTCCCCGCTTGCGGCCCGACATCCTCTTGTGCGCGTCCAGCCCCGTCGTGGTCTTCGGGACACCCGCCGCGGCGCGGACGGACTGGGTGTCGATGATCACGAGGGACGGGTCCTCTAATCGGCGGGCTCTCTCCCTCACCTGGCAGCGCAGGAGTTCCTGGATGCGCTGGTCGAGGCCGTCCTGGCGCCACAGCGTGAAGTAGTAGAACACCGCCGACCAGGCCGGCAGGTCATGCGGCAGGTAGCGCCACTGGCAGCCCGTCCGGTTCTGGTAGAAGATCGCGTTCACGACTTCCCGCAGGTCGCAGGACCCGGGATCACCGGTCGCCGACCGTGCCACCCGGTCCTGCTTCCAGGCCGCGATCATCGGCTGGATCAACGCCCACTGCTCGTCCGATAAGTCGCTGGGGTACGGCTTTCTCTCCATGGCCCGCATCTCAGCATGGACATGTCTAGCAGGTGTCCGGCATGGCGATCAGTACCACGATCGAGCGATCACGAACCGAGGAAGAACGGACTTAACG
>NZ_JBHYMC010000139.1:0-1482 GCF_042742535.1 Streptomyces sp. NPDC058880 | reverse complement strand
CTTGGGTTCAAGGGGTCGTCGCAACACCACTTGGTTTCAGGTGGTGAGTAGATCACGTAGACGCTCGGCTGGGGTATCCCAGTCGAGCGTCTTGCGTGGGCGGCCGTTGAGTTCTTGGGCGACGTGTTCGAGGTCTTCGGGACTGTGGACGCTCAGGTCGGTGCCCTTGGGGAAGTACTGCCGCAGCAGCCCGTTGGTGTTCTCGTTCGAGCCTCGCTGCCAGGGGGATGCCGGGTCGCAGAAGTAGACGGGCATGTCGGTGGCCATGGTGAACTGCTTGTGGCGTGCCATTTCGCTGCCCTGGTCCCAGGTGAGGGAGCCGCGCAGGTGGGCGGGCAGGGTCTGGATCGTGGTGATGAGTCCGTCGCGGACGGTCTCGGCGTCGTGGGCTCCGCCGGGCAGGTGGACCAGCATGGTGTAGCGGGTGCTGCGTTCGACCAGGGTGGCGATCGCGGAACGGCCGCCCGCGCCGATGATCAGGTCGCCTTCCCAGTGCCCGGGCACGGCCCGGTCCTCGACGTCGGCGGGCCGGTCGCTGATCATCACCATCGGGTCGATGAAGCGCGGGGTGCGCCGCTGAGGGTCCCGGCGGGGTTTGCGTCGGGTCCGGCCGGAACGGATAGCGGCCTGCACTTCCCGCTTCAGGCCGCCGCGGGCCTGGAAATACAGTGCCTGGTAGATCGTCTCCACGCTCACCCGCATGCTCTCGTCGTCGGGATGCTCCCTGTGTAGAGCGTGGCAGATCTGCTCCGGCGACCACCGCTGGCGCAATCCGTCCTTCACGAAGCTGCGCAGCCGTCCCTCACACAGCAGCTTGCGCTCCTTGGGCCGGGGCCTGCGTGCTGCCGCGGCGCGGTGGGCGGCGTAGGGCTGGTAGCCCTCGCTGCCGGAGTTCGCGTCGATCTCCCGCTTGACCGTGCTCGCCGGCCGTCCCAGGACCCGCCCGATCGCCCGCAGCGACTTGCCCGCCGCGTTAAGGTCGCGGATCTTCTCGCGCTCGGCCAGTGTCAGATACCGCGGATGCAGCTGCTTTTCCAGGGCTTGCAGGCCCACCGGTGCTGTGGTCACACCGCCCATCGTGACGATCCCGGTGGTGTAGTCGACACGGCGGCCGTCGGCGTAGGTGCGCGTGGTGCCGCTCTTCTTGACGCCCCAGTCCCAGTCCTTGGCCGTGCGCTCGTTCACACCGACCTGCCGGGCCGCCACCCGGCGTGCGACACCAGCGGCCCGAAGCCCCTCGTACTCGTCCCGCCCGGGATGCCTGCGCGGCAGGCGCACCGAACTTCGTCCGGCCTTCCGAGCCCAGCCGAAGGCGGTGTTCCGATTCACCCCCAGCTCACGCGCCACCACGGTCACGTTCCCCACGACATCCAGCCGCGCGAGGAAACGCTCCCGCAACCCCGAAAGATCACCACGCTCAACGCCCACGGTCCTCGCAACTCCCACAGATCGCGGGTGTTGCGAGGACCGCTAGAACCCAAG
>NZ_JBHYMC010000138.1:0-1628 GCF_042742535.1 Streptomyces sp. NPDC058880 | reverse complement strand
CGGGTCTGTTCCGTAGTCGGTGGTGACGGAGGGTGTGGTCAGCCCAGGAGGATGCGGTGGCGGAGGAGAGGGAAACTCGCGCGGCCGTACATCTGGCGCTTGATCAGCTTGGTTTTGTTGTTGACGCCTTCGGTGCCGCCATTGTGGTGCGGCAGGGTGAAGGCGGCGTCGACTGCGGCGCGGTCCTTCTCGAGCCCCCGGGTGAAGGCATGCAGGTGGGGCAGGTCCTCGGCCTGGGCCGCGGTGATCCAGGTGCTCAGCAGAGCGGCATTGCCGTCGGCGGGATCCAGTAGCGCTGCGAAGCGGTGGATGAGGTCGGCCAGAGCCGTCATCTCCTGGCAGGCGGCTCGGGCGGCCTCGATACGTTCCCGCTGATGGTCCTTGAGGCGGTCGGGGCGGGTGAGCAGGTAGCGGGCCAGGCGCCGGGGAGAGAGCGCTGGCCGGTCGGCCTCGACGCGGCCCTGGTTGATGTAGCGGACCAGCAGGTTCGAGCTGCCGGTGTAGCCCAGATCCCTGATCTCCTGGAGGAGATGGGTGACGGGCACGGCCGGGTCCTCCAGCCGCCGTTGGCGCAGGTGATCGCGGTAGGGATCCACCAGGGTGGGCCGGTACTTGGGGGCGCGGATGAGGCGCTCGGGCTCGGCGACACGGTCGTAGCGCTTGACGGTGTTGAGCGCCAGGTTCAGGCGCCGTGCACACTCCAGCAGGCCCACTCCGCGCTCGCGCAGGGCGTGGACCTGCTGCCATCGCTCGCGGGTGGTGGCGGCCTGTCTCCCCTCGGCCGGGGGCGGGCCGGCTTTCGCCCAGCAGATGCTGTGGGCGGAGACTTCTTTGCGGACGGCCTCGGCGAGGTTGTGCCACAGGTGCCAGCGGTCGCTGATCTGGACTGCGTCGGGCAGGGCTCGGCGGATCGCCTCGGCGTAGGTGGCCGATCCGTCCCGGCACACGGCCTCGATGCCCGGATGCTCGCGCAGCCAGGCTTCCAAGGTGGCGGCCTCGCGGCCGGGCAGTACCTCGATCCGCTGGCCGGTCTCGGCGTTGATGATGATCGTGGCGTAGCTGTGCCGGCGCCGCAGGGCGAAGTCGTCGACCCCGATCACCCGCGGGATCCGCACCCCCGGCAAGGGCACCCGCCGCAGCAGTCGCAGGGCGGAGGCGTACGACACGGGCACGGCCAGCGAACGGGTGAGCCGGGCGGACGCCCGGCCGCATAACTCCTTGACCAGCTCGGAGAGCTGGCTGGTCAGACGTGTGGTGCGGCGCTGATGCCGTTCCAGGAGCCCGGGGACCTGCTCTCGGAAGGTCTGCCGACCGCAGTCCCGGACCGGGCAGACCAGCCGTCGTATCCTCACTCGGACCACGACCTGTCGGCCGTCGACCGGCACATCCCGCACCGTCCGGCCGTGATACCCGTGGACCCTTCCCGTCAGCACCCCGCACAGCGGACAGGGAACGGGAACATCCCGGGTCCGAGCCGAAACCTGGACTGTCTCGCCACCGTCCGCCACATCCTCGATGACCAACGCCGACAACCCCGAAAACACCGTTCCCACAAGCGCGTTCGCATCATGCACGCTCGATGATCACAGGTGAGCACTCACCGTCACCACCGACTACGGAACAGACCC
>NZ_JBHYMC010000137.1:0-1637 GCF_042742535.1 Streptomyces sp. NPDC058880 | reverse complement strand
GGTCAGCGATCCAGCGCACCTTCGGTGCGCGCCGGGGGCGTGGTAAATCCCGTGGCGCGCGCCGGGGGTGCTTCTGTCTGCCCTGACGTGGGCTGATGCAGTCCGGGACGCTGGTGGGGTTCGTTCCGGCCGAAACCGAAGTGTCTGTGATGCCGGTGAGCTCGCAGGTCAGCGTGGTGCCGAGGGCCGTCCACGGGAACCGTGGAGTGTTGCTGTGAGCACGTGCGTCAGAATTCCTGATTCACCCTGGCCCTCCCGGAACGGCGTACCGCTCGGCCGCCGAGGAAGGGATCGGGACATGGACGTGCTGCACGAACGCTGTGCCGGTGTGGACATCAGCAAGAAGGACGCCAAAACGTGCGTCCGCACCCCGAGCACGAAACGGCGAGGCTCGTTCACGACCGAGACCACGACCTGGGGATCGACGACGAACGCGGTGCTCGCCCTGCGCGATCACCTGCTCGCCGCCCAGGTCACCCTGGTGGTGATCGAGGCGACCTCGGACTACTGGAAGCCCTTCTACTACCTGCTGGCCGACGAGCTGAACGTGATCCTGGTCAACGCCCGTCAGGTCAAGAACCTGCCCGGCCGCAAGACGGACGTCTCGGACGCGGCCTGGCTGGCCCAACTCGGCTCACACGGCCTGGTCCGGCCATCGTTCGTCCCGCCCCAGCCGGTACGTGAACTGCGGGACCTGACCCGCGCCCGCACCCAGATGACCCGCGAACGCGGCCAGATCGTCCAGCGCCTGGAGAAGCTCCTCGAAGACACCGGGATCAAACTCTCCGCGGTCGCCTCCGACATCATGGGCGTCTCCGGCCGGGCCATGCTTGAAGCCCTCGTCGAGGGCGAACACGACCCGCAGGCCCTCGCGGAACTGGCCAAGCGCCGTCTCCGCAACAAGATCCCTGAACTCACCGAGGCCCTGACCGGACGCTTCCGCGAGCACCACGCCTTCCTGACCCGGCTACACCTGGACCACTACGACCAGCTCACCGCCGCCATCGGGCAGCTCGATACGCGGATCGAGGAGGCGATGGCCCCCTTTCGCCCCGCCCTCGACCTGCTCGACACCATCCCCGGAATCAACCGGGCCGTCGCCGAAGTGATCATCGCGGAGACCGGAGGCGACATGAGCCGATTCGCCACCGCCAAGCACCTCGCCTCCTGGGCCGGAGTCTGCCCCGGCCACCACGAGTCCGCCGGCCGCACCAAGAACACCAAGGTCCGGCCCGGCAACCCCTACCTCAAGGGCGCACTCGGCCTGGCCGCGTTCGGCGCGGTGAGAACCAAGGACACCTACCTCGCCGCCCGCTACAAGAGGCTGACCGCCCGCCGCGGCCCGCTCCGCGCTCTCGTCGCCGTCGAACATTCGATCACCACCGCGATCTGGCACATGCTCACCGATGACGTCCCCTACCAGGAACTCGGCGGCACCTACTTCACCCAGCGCGACCCCGAACGCGCCACCCGCCGCGCGATCAACCAACTCAACCAGCTCGGCTATACCGTCACCCTCAACCCGAGGGAAGACGACGCGGCCTGACCAACAGCTCCAGACACCCGGCGCCCCAAGGCCACCGGGCACCCAGTGCTGCCAACCCCCGCCCTGACCTGCTGCTATTTACGCGTCAGAC
>NZ_JBHYMC010000136.1:0-1803 GCF_042742535.1 Streptomyces sp. NPDC058880 | reverse complement strand
CTGACCAACAGCTCCAGACACCCGGCGCCCCAAGGCCACCGGGCACCCAGTGCTGCCAACCCCCGCCCTGACCTGCTGCTATTTACGCGTCAGACTCCAGTCCAACCACCTCGGCACCGCCCAGGAAGAACTCCCGGACGGCTCGTACCTGTCGATGGCGCGACCAGGCAAGGAAGTCCGGCTCCGAGCCGCGCGAGAGGGCCGAACGCTGCCCAAGCACGTGATCTACCGGGTCATCACCTTCACGAAGGGCGGCAAGGTCGCCTATCTGGGCACGACGCTGCTGGACCCCGAGCAGTACCCGGCCGCCGAGCTGGTCGCGCTCTACCGGGAACGCTGGGAGATCGAGCTCGCCTTCGACGAGATCAAGAACCACCTCGGGCCAGGCGGCCCGATCAGGTCGCGTACACCGGAGGGCGTCCGGCAGGAGCTGTGGGCCTACTTCGCCGTCCACCACGCGATCCGCCAGTTCGCCCACACAGCCGCCCTCGCCCGACCGGCCGTGGACACCGACCGTGTCTCCTACCTGAAGTGCGTCCGCATCGTCCGCCGCAGCATCCCGTCCCAGCTCGGAGCGACGGCCACTAAACTCACCCGCTCCTTCGCCGAGGCCGGGCGGGAAGCACGTGCACGCCTCCTTCCCGCCCGGCGCAGCCGGGACTGGCCACGCGCGATCAAGAAGCCGAACCGCTGGCCCGTCCTGAGGACCCGAGCCAGACGCGACACGGTGCAGCCCGGCCGCTGGGCCCACAACCAGACCACGAAGCCGAAGAGCAACCGCCGAGCCGGAAGACCGGTGCTCAAGGAGGCGCAAGCCGTGCCACCACCGTGAGAGCGCGCTTGTCGGCCGGCAGATGGAGACCAGGTTCATGGGTATGTGAGGATCCGCCTGTGAAGTGCGACGTGTGCGGACGAGCGATGTGGCAGTGGCCTGGGCCACCGACTGCTTGGGCAGAGCAGATCTGGTCCTGCTCCTGGTGCTACGCCTCGACCCATGTGGGCGGCGAGTGGTTCGAGATCTCTCGACCCCCGTACCAGCCCATGGGCATGCGCTGGGAGAGAGCTGTCGCTAACGGCCTTTCCTCCGATGTCTCTCATGCCTTCGGGGCCTACGACACGACGCTGTGCGGGATCCAGCAAGCCGACATGGCACCCTCCGACCACTGGTGGCTGCCAGAAAGGGAGAACGCCTGCGGCGACTGCCGATCCGCAGCGGGCGGCATCGACAGTCGCTGGCCGCAGGCCATGCGAGGCGAGAACGCGCGCATCAGCGTGCCTCGGTCGGCGACCGCGGGATAGCTCGGAGCGAGGCAGCAGCGTTCCCAGGGTGTCTCACCCTGACTGCCGTAAGGCAACTGCATTGGCCTTCGCCGGCCCCCGGACCCCCGCTCCCCCGGCACCGCCCGACGCGGGCAGGTCGTGGGTGCTAGCTGCCGTTCGCGCCGGGGGACACCGCCCCGTGTGCCCAGTCACACCGGCCTCACCGGCGCCCAGCAACCCACTTCACGATCGACACGAGCAGCCCGGCACCGGTGAGGCCGAGGCCGACCGGGGCCACCAGTGACGGGTGCTGGTAGCCGAGGTAGACCAGGCCGCCCACGATCGTCAGGGAGACCAGCGCAATCGCGAGCCACACAAGAGGGTCCCGCCGGGGGGAGGCGGGATTGGTGGGGGCGCTGGAGACCTGCGCGAAGGGTGACTGGAGTGACTGAGAGGACGTTAAGTCCGTTTCTGGTAGCAGCCTCGTCCGGGCTGGGTGAGGAAGCCTTGGCGGGTGAGGCGTCCGAGGCGGCTGCGGGTGAT
>NZ_JBHYMC010000135.1:0-1988 GCF_042742535.1 Streptomyces sp. NPDC058880 | reverse complement strand
GCACGGCTCTCCGCCGGCTGCCGGGCCGCGGTCGCTTCCAGCCACCTCAGGAGTCAGACATGCCCCACCGCTCCGCGCCCCATCCCGCCGCGCCGGACGAGTCCGCCAGAGGCCGCCGCACGGACCTCCGGCCCTTCATGGCGGCCTTCCCCAGCGGGGTGTCCATCGTGACCACTCTGGATTCGGACGCCCTGCCCCACGGCCTGACCTGCAGTTCCGTCGCGAGTGTCGCGCTCGACCCGCCCACCATCGTGGTGTGCGTCCGGGCGGCGAGCCCCACTCTCGCGGTGGTCCTCGACCAGGGGGCCTTCGCCCTCAACCTGCTGCACGAGCGCGCCCGAGGTGCTTCCGACCTGTTCGCCTCGGGCGCACCCGACCGCTTCGAGCGCGTCGAGTGGCGGCTGCCCCTGGGGGCGGGCGGGCCGCACCTGACCGCGGACGCGCACGCCGTCGCGGACTGCGCCGTCGTCAGGACCGTCGGCTTCGGCGACCACACGGCCGTGTTCGCCGAGGTCCACCGGGTGAGCGTACGGGACGATCCGCAGCCCCTGTTGTACGGCCTGCGCCGCTACGCGCAGTGGTCGCAGGCGGCCGCGGTCCCGCCGCCGGACGCCCGCCTCGACCCGGCCGCCGCCCTGCACCCCGGCGCTCCCGAAGGAGACGCCCGTGCCGTCCGCTGACCCGCTGCCCGCACTGCTGGTCGCCGTTCCGGCCGTGATCCTCGCCTGCCAGGCGGGAGCCGCCGTCTGTCGCCGGTTCGGCCAGCCCCCGGTGGTGGGCGAGATCGCCACCGGCATCCTGCTGGGCCCGTCCCTGCTGGGCTGGATCTGGCCACAGGCCCAGCAGGCGCTGTTCCCCGCGTCCGTCCTGCCGTACACCTCGGTGCTCGGCCAACTCGGGCTGCTCGCCTTCATGTTCCTGGTCGGGCTGGAGCTCGACCTGAAGAGCCTGCGCGGCCACACCCGCGTCGCGGTGGCGGTGAGCCAGGCCGGGATGCTGCTGCCGCTGGTGCTGGGCGCGCTCCTGGCGATCGCGATGTACGACGGCTTCGCCCCGGACGGTGTGGGACGGATGCCGTTCACCCTGTTCATGGCAGTGGCCATGAGCATCACGGCCTTCCCGGTCCTGGCCCGCATCCTCACCGACCGGGGCCTGTACGGGACACCGCTCGGCGTCCTCGCGATGGCCTGCGCGGCCGTGGACGACGTCGTCGCGTGGTGCCTGCTCGCCCTGGTCGTGGCCCTCGCCACGGCCGGGTCCCCGATGGAGGCGGCCACCACGGCCGGCCTCGCCGTGGCCTTCACCCTGTTCATGCTGTACGCGGTGCGGCCGCTGCTGGCCCGCTGGGCGGTCCGCGCCGACCGGGCCGGGGACGCCGCGGTCCTGGTGGCGCTCTTCAGCGGGCTGAGCGTGTCCGCGCTGGCCACCGACCTGATCGGCGTGCACGCGCTGTTCGGCGCCTTCCTCTTCGGCGTGGTCACCCCGCGCACCGGTGGGCGCATAGAGGTCTCTGCGGCCCGGCTGCGCGCCTTCACGGTGCCCGTTCTGCTGCCGCTGTTCTTCGTGCACACGGGCCTGCGCACCGACCTCGGCAGCCTGACGGGCTCGCCCGGGATGTGGCTCTGGACGGGCGCGATCCTGGCGGTGGCCTTCCTCGGCAAGTGGGGCGGCGCCGCGGGCGCGGCACGCGCCTGTGGAAGACCGTGGCGGGAGGCCCTGTCGATCGGCGCCGTGCTGAACTGCCGTGGGCTGACCGAGCTGGTGGTGCTCAACGTCGGGCTGGAACTCGGCGTCATCGGACCGGAGTTGTTTACCATGCTGGTGTTGATGGCGCTGGTGACGACGGCGGTCACCAGCCCGGCGCTGACCCGGCTGCGAGCCAGGGAGGTGACCGCGCGGGACGGGGTGTCGGCCCCGCCCGAGGGCGCGCTGTCCCGCCCCTGACGGCCGGACCCGGCCGGCGGGTGCCTGACGGCTGTTCAGGCACC
>NZ_JBHYMC010000134.1:0-2269 GCF_042742535.1 Streptomyces sp. NPDC058880 | reverse complement strand
AACATCACCCGCAGCCGCCTCGGACGCCTCACCCGCCAAGGCTTCCTCACCCAGCCCGGACGAGGCTGCTACCAGAAACGGACTTAACGTCCTCTGAGACGTACCCGAGATCACGCAGGCAATCTGTCCAGCGACCGTCTCCAGGGTCTCTCGGAGCTCGTGCAGAACGCCGAGGACCTCGGTGCCACGGACGTACGCATTCTGACAATGGGACGGGAACTCCTCGTCACCCACAATGGCAGTCCCGTACGGCTGCCGGACGTTCTGGCCCTGGCGATGCCCTGGCTGACGAGCAAGGCAGAGCAGGCCGAATCCACCGGCAGGTTCGGGATCGGCTTGATGACCCTCCAGTCCCTCTCCCCGCATCTGGAGGTTCACTGTGGGCATTACCGGTTCCGTGTCGGGGATCCTGACCTCTCCGTGGCCGACCCGTTCCCGGTGCCCGACTGGTTCGCGGGCGACACCTGGACGGTTCTGCGCGTTCCTCTGGAGCCGGGTGTGCTCGATGCGGACGAGGTGGATGCGTGGCTTGCCGAATGGGGGGACAGCGCGCTGCTCTTCCTCGGCAGTGTCGGAACTGTCACGCATCTGGACGAGCATGGTGGTGTCCGGCACCGGCTGGCGCTCGTCCGAGAGGCCGGCGAGCCGTTCGAGGCTGCGGTGGGCGGGCGGAGCGTCGACGTGGAGACCGGCGAGGCGCGCGCCGGCGACGGGTCCCAGTGGCTGGTGTGCCGTACGGCCGTTCCCAGCCCCTCCGGGATCAACCGGTCCCACAAGGCGGTCGGGCCCACCACCGCAATCGCTGTGGCTCTTCCTCTCAGACCCGATGACGCCGGGCGGATCTACGCCGGTCTTCCGGTCGCGGACACCACTCTGGCCATCTGCGTCAGCGCCCAGTTCGACCCGATCGCCAGCCGTCAGGCGCTCGACGACACCCCTTGGAACCGCGCACTGAATGAACTGGTGGGCGACCTGTGGACGGCCGCTGTCCTGTGGCAGTTCCGGCGAGAACCCGCACGGGCCTGGCGCGCTGTGCCGCTCCCCGACGACGTGCGCGACTCCCGTGACCCGGTCGCCGCGCTGGAGCGACTGCTCCTCGACCGTGCCAGGGCGGGCGTGTCCCATGGTCTCGTCCTGGACGTCGCGGAGCAGGGACCACTCGGCCTGGACGATCTCGCGGTGGAAGACGAGACGCTGGTTGGCGTGGTCACCGAAGAGGAGGTTTCCCGCGTCGCGGAGCGGACCGCTGTACTGCCCGGGGTGGTGAGGGACGAGGAAGGCCGATGGCGTGAGGTGCTGGCGGACTGGGAGAACCACGACGGTTCGGCTCCCGTGACGGTGGACCTCTACGACGCGCTGTGCCTCCTCGACGACGAAACTCGGTCGCCGCAGGCGAACATCTGCCTCGCTGCGGCGGGACTTGCCGCGGACATCTACTCCTCGTTGCTGTCGAGCCGCTGGCTCGAGGACAGCTCAGGGGGTCGCCACAGAGTGCCCCGACCCGCGGAACCTGTGGTGTTCACCGACGCCCCGCGGGGCCTCGGTGCCAGTCTCGGTTTCTCCCGGGAGATCCATCCCGCTTTCCTCGCCGACACCGACGAGGCACGGTCGGTGAGGGCGTGGCTCCGTAAGCGGGGGGTGCTGCTGACCGACGCGGACGCGGTGGCCGTGATCCGGCGCCTCGCGGCCATCGGCGCGGCGGGGAGCGGCGGCCCGAATGCACTGCGGCTGACGGATGACCAGCTCAGCGAACTGCGCGACGGGTTCGCACGCGTGCCGGACCCCGAACGTGAGGCTCTGGGGCGCGACGTGGGTTGCGCAATCCGGTTGCAGGGGCATCGCTACGACCGGGCCGGGAAACGTGAAGACATCGACGTCGCTCCCGGCAGGGCGTACCTGCCCGCCCGACTGGACAGTTCGGAACGCGAGGAGAGCTTTGCCTTTGCTGCCGGTCGCACGGCCGGGCTGGTGTGGCTGCGGCCCCGGTACGCCGAGGTCCTGCAGCGGGGCGGCGCCGGGATGGGCGCCCGTAAGTTTCTGAGGCTCCTGGGAGCGGAGACCGCGCCCAGGTTGCGCAGGCACCCGGGAGCGCGGGAACGCTTCACGCAGAGCCCGAAGGGGCTGCCGGCGGACGTCATCTCGGGACCTCGGGCACGCACAGATGCCCTGCGAGTTCTGAGAGGACGTTAAGTCCGTTTCTGGTAGCAGCCTCGTCCGGGCTGGGTGAGGAAGCCTTGGCGGGTGAGGCGTCCGAGGCGGCTGCGGGTGA
>NZ_JBHYMC010000133.1:0-2539 GCF_042742535.1 Streptomyces sp. NPDC058880 | reverse complement strand
GCCGAGGGGTGGTACGGGATCCCGTACCACCCCTCGGCCGTGTCGGGGGCCTGCCGCCGCCCCGCTCGCGGAGTTCCTACTTCAGGCCCAGGACCAGCGCGTCGGAGGGCGAGCGCCAGACCGTACGGGCCTCCGCGAAGCCCGCGGCGCGCAGGGTCTCGGCATGCCAGGCCGCGGAGGGGGTGTCGCCGTCGGCGTGCTCCCCGTAGATCTCGAAACGGCGGGCGGTGGGCTCGGCCAGCGCCGGGTCGGCGGCGGCCAGCGCCCACCACTCGCGCCAGTCCAGCGCACCGGCCGCCTTGGCCCGGTCCATGCCGGCGTGCCGGTGGGCGCGCTCGGCGGCGTTGATGCGCGGGGTGGCCGGGTCGGGCATGTGGTCGGCGTTCATGAACGCCCCGCCGGGCACCAGCAGGGGGGCGAGCTGCCCGTACAGCACGGCCAGGTCCTCGCTGTGCAGCCAGTGCAGGGCGGTGGCCGTGAGGATGACGTCGTAGCCGTGGTGGGGGAGGGCCGAGCGCCAGTCGGGGTCCTTGAGGTCGGCGGTCACGAACGACGCGCGCGGGTCCCCGGAGAAGTGGCCCCGGGCGATGGTCAACAGCGCGGGGTCGAGATCGACGCCCGTACTGGTGGCTTCCGGGAACCGCTTGAGGACGCGGTCCGTGATACTTCCCGTACCGCATGCGAGATCCAGCACCCGGGGGGTGGATCCCACCAGTGCCTCGACCATGTCCAGCATCACCCGGAACCGCTCCTCGCGGTCGGGCATGTACCACTCCTGCTGGCGGTCCCAGCTGTCCTGCCAGGCCTGCCAGCCGGCGCCGCCCCGCCCCGCGTCGGCCGTGTCCGCCCCGTTCGTCGTATCCGCCGTATCCGCCGTATCCGCCACCCCGAACCCCTCCCTACGTAATACCCTCGATGACATCTCAGCCGTTACGAGACACTAATCCGCAGCCGTAAGGACTACAAGTGGAACTGGCCCATTACTCGGACTTCGCCGTGCGCCTGGTCAACACCGAGGAGCCGGCCCGCAACAAGGACACGCTCACCTCGGTGGACGCCGTCCGCGCCCTGTTCGGTGTCAGCCAGCAGATGGCCCGCCGCGTCACGGACACCGACATCACGCGGTTCCGCAACGTGCGCGGCCGACTGCGGGCCGTCTTCGAAGCCGCCGACGGCGGCGACGAGGTCCTCGCCGTCGACCTGCTGAACTCGCTGCTGATGGAGTTCCCCGTGAGCCCCCAGGTCTCCGACCACCAGACCCTCGACGAGACCGGGCGGCCCGACTGGCACATCCACCTCGCCGACCACCCCTCGAACGCCTCCGCCGGCTACGCCGCCATCGCCTCCTTCGGCCTGGCCTTCCACCTCACCGTGCACGGGCCCGACCGCCTCGGCCTATGCCAGGCCGCGCCCTGCCGCAACGCCTACCTCGACACCTCCACCAACCGCTCCCGGCGCTACTGCTCCGACCGGTGCGCCACCCGGGCGAACGTGGCCGCCTACCGCGCCCGCAAACGGCTGGAGGCCGAGGCGTCGGCCCGCAGCACGCGCAGCGACGAGGCGGCCCAGGACAACCGGGCCCTCAGCGAGCGCTGACCCTCCCCGCGCGGCCGGAACCGCAGCACCGCCGTCGCCAGCACCAGTTCACCCGGCACCGGCCCGTAGACGGTGCTGTCGCCGGTCTCGTTGTACGGGTTGTCGCCCAGCACCCACCAGGAGCCGCCGGGCCGCCGCTCCACCGCCCGCTTGACCACCAGCAGGTCCTGCTGGAACGGATGGCGCAGCACCACGACGTCACCCGGCCGCACGGCGGCCCCGTACCGGACCACGAGCCGGTCCCCGTCCAGCAGCGTGGGCACCATCGACGGGCCCGTCACCTCCACCACCTCGAACCGCTTGCGCGGGCTGGCGCTTTCCACCATGCGTGTCCACCTCCTCACTCCCGCATGCTGCCGCACGGCCCCGTACATTCGCTCACCGGTCCGGCCGCGCCCCTGGACTTTTGTCCTAAGCCCATGGGGGCGCCCGCGAAATCCGGTTCTCCAGCGAGTAATGTCCCCCCTTGAGAAGACGATCACGAGGAGGACAACTCCATGCTTTCCCGCCTCTTCGCCCCCAAGGCGAAGGTCTCCGCCCACTGCGACCTGCCGTGCGGCGTGTACGACCCTGCCCAGGCCCGCATCGAGGCCGAGTCCGTCAAGGCCGTGCAGGAGAAGTACCAGGCCAACGACGACGCCGACTTCCGCGCGCGCGCCATCACCATCAAGGAGCAGCGCGCCGAGCTCGCCAAGCACCACGTCTCGGTGCTGTGGAGCGACTACTTCAAGCCGCCGCACTTCGAGAAGTACCCGCAGCTGCACACCCTGGTCAACGACACCCTGAAGGCCCTCTCGGCCGCGAAGGCGTCCAACGACCCGGCGACCGGCCAGAAGGCCCTCGACCTCATCGCTGAGATCGACCGCATCTTCTGGGAGACCAAGGCCGCCTGAGCCTTCCTTCCACGCGCAGAGGGGCCCGTCCGCGATCGCGTAGGGGCCCC
>NZ_JBHYMC010000132.1:0-2850 GCF_042742535.1 Streptomyces sp. NPDC058880 | reverse complement strand
GGGCAGAAGCCGTCCGTGACGGCATCCTGCCCGCTACACTCCCACCGCTCGACGTTTCCCCAGGTCAAGCCACGAAGTACTGCTGGAGTACTAGGACTCCTCGACAGCTGATCGCGGCGATGCGCAGCCGCATCGCGAACGGCGTAGTGCGCTGCCGAGCGCAGGTGATCACCCGGCAGGAACTCTTCCCACTACACAAGACCGAGGGGCTGCCGTCCGCTGCCCCGTTCCGGGTCGGCGGGGGGACTGGATACTTTGCTCACGATCAACGTGGCGGTACTCCCGGCGGTGATCGTCTTCTTGCGGCTGCGACGCCGCACCGAAGCCCGGAGCCGGTTCGACGAGAAGATGACCGTGGTCAGCTGGGTCATCCAGTGCAAGCACCGGAAGGACGGCTGGTCCGGCGAGCCCGTCGGCACCCCCGACCTCCAGGTCCTCAACGGCACCGGCCGACAGATCCACCACGGTGACGTCCTCGTCATGCTCACCAACGGCCGCATCACCGCCAACGCCACCGACTTCGCGAAGTCCCAGCGCCTCCACCTGGTCGACCGCCACCTCCTCGTCGAATGGGCCGCCGGCTCCCGCCCCCTGTGGGACCTCCTACGCGCCCTCCCTCCGGCCAGCCGTCGCGGGGCTTCTTGATACGCATGACCTGAGTCGGGCGCAGATCGCCACGGCGCTGGAGGCTCGCCGCGAGGTCGAGCGGATCTGTACCCGCACCGCTCTCCGCGGCTGGAGATCAGGCTGGTGGGGGAGTGTCTAATCAACGGCGGATCTGTTGATCAAGGAGACGCCAGAGATGACCGACATCGTCACGTGGCGGCGGAGCAGACGAGGATTCGGCCGTCGCGGGTCCCGATGAGGAGCCGGCCCGATGGGGTGACGGTGAGCGCCGTGGGGATGACGGACACGTCTCCGAGGGTGAGGTGGTATCGCCAGAGCACGGTGCCGTCGTCGAGGCTGAGAGCGACGATCTCGCCGCCGTCGTAGGCGGTGAAGACCGTGCTTGCGTCGGCGGTCAGCGCGGTTGCGGAGCGGTCGGTGCGGAATACCCACCGAGGTGACCCGTCCGAGGCTTCGCGTCGGACGACGAACGAGTCACCGGGCTGGCGCCGCTGCCGGAAGACCCTGCCCGCATGGACCAGGCTCCCGTCGGCGGCCTCCACACCGGGCCCACCGAAGTGTTCTTCCTCGGGAACCCAGGAATAGGGGAACAGCCGTCGTACGTCCTTCTGCGCCGGCTCGACCGGTCGGCCAGACCCTCGTCCGGCTTTCAGCTCGGCCGTGGCTACCCAGGGGACTCCGGGGTGCGAACGCCGAGTGCCCCCCTGCTTCACGTAGGACAGGAACCAGGTGCGGCTGGCGTTCCGGACGCGCAGGGGAGCCCTGCCGTTGACGGGTACACCCTGGACCCAGTACCCGGCGGGGGCGAGGGCCGGTTCACCGTCCGCCGCACTCGACAGCGATACGTAGCCAGACGGTGCGATCTGGCCCACTTGCGCACCGTCCGCCAGAGACAGCCGGACCACAGACTGCGGGCGCCGGTCGTGTCTTTCGGGGCGTGCAAGGGAGACCCAGGCTGAACTCTCGTCCCGGGCCACGGCAATCTCGCAGCCCCCTTCTTCGTCCGGGACGGCCCATGCCCGTTCCCCCGACGGAAGCCAGCATTCCAACTGCACTCCGCCGAGCGTGGCGAGGATCCGGCCGTCCGAGAGTTCCTCCACTGCCCGAACAGCGATACGGGGCTCCCAGTCCGGTCCGAGCTCGGTCACCAGCCGATACGCGGCCGCCCTGCCATCGGGACGGGGCGCCGGCACCCGGGGGCCGGCCAGCTCGTTGGGCGTGATGGACCTGGGCGGCACCAAGCTCCAGTCGGACCGGCGTACCACGGCGGTGTGACCGTGCGTGTGCGCTTCCTCGTCCTGCCAGTCATCAGGCGGGGCCGTAAGCACGCGAAGTTGCTGCTCATCGAGCCACTCCAGTTCCACGACCTGGCGCCCGCCCTGATGCTCGAAGGCTGAGATGGATGCTCCTGTCTCCAGGTGGAGGAGGAGCAGGTCACCGGAGAAGAAGTACCCGCCGTCGTAGGAACCGGTTCCGACGGCGAGCAGCGGCAGCGTGGGGTGGAACGCCATCGCCTGAACCACGTCGCGAGAGCGGATGAGTGCGCGGCAGGACAGGGTGGCGGTGTCGTAGACGCCGACCGCCGGGTGATCGGAGAAGCCGTGCGTACCCGCCACAGCGAGCAGCCCCCGCCGTCCGTCAGCCACGGCAAGGGTGGGGTAGCCGATCTCGGCGAAGGAGCGGTCGCCGAGAATCCGGTCGACGGAGAACGAGTAGGTCATGGGAACGATCTTCGCAACACCTTGTGAAGGACGGAAATGAAATCCTGGCCTACGAGCCGCCATCGACCTCAGCCCTTAAGCCCAGCTGTGGGCGGCGGCGGCATACACGCCCAGGCGTGACGCTCAAGGTGCCAACTCAAGCACTCACTCGCCAACTGAAGCGCTCAGTGTGCGACACGAAGTCGCTCCAGGTAAGTAAGGACAGCCACGTGAAGGAGGTATCGATCGGCTGAACTTCGGGCCAGTGTCCAGGGCCCGTCCCCGCGCTCCCATGCGTCGCTGGTAACGGCGGGGTGTGAAGCGGAGCGTTCAAGCCCAAGAGCGTCCCGGCCATCGGGGGGCAACAGGCGAGGGGAAGGCTGGACGGGCGAACGAAAGTGAACCCTTGATGATGCCTCGTGACTTTAAGAGGACGTTAAGTCCGTTTCTGGTAGCAGCCTCGTCCGGGCTGGGTGAGGAAGCCTTGGCGGGTGAGGCGTCCGAGGCGGCTGCGGGTGATGTT
>NZ_JBHYMC010000131.1:0-2994 GCF_042742535.1 Streptomyces sp. NPDC058880 | reverse complement strand
GGTCAGGAGCGCGGACGCTCCTGACCGGACGGGGCGGTGCTGCGGTGGGCGCCGCTTGGTCGGGGGCTCCCACAGCGGTGGGACGCCGCTTGGTCGGGGGCTCCCACGTTCATCGGCCCTTCTAGGGCGTGCCCTTCCTCAGGGCGTGTCCCGGCTCAGCCCAGGCGCTCCACGAGGGCGTGGTACTGGTCCCACAGCTCCTTGGGAGTGTGGTCGCCGTAGGTGTTGAGGTGCTCGGGAACCAGGGCGGCCTCCTCGCGCCAGACCTCCTTGTCGACGGTGAGGAGGAAGTCGAGGTCCTCGGCCGGGAGGTCCAGGCCGTCGAGGTCGAGGGAGTCCTTGGTCGGCAGGATGCCGATGGGGGTCTCCACGCCTTCGGCGGTGCCGTCGAGGCGGCCGACGATCCACTTCAGGACGCGGCTGTTCTCGCCGAATCCGGGCCAGACGAACTTGCCCGCGTCGTTCTTGCGGAACCAGTTCACGTAGTAGATCTTCGGGAGCTTGGCAGCGTCCGCGGAGGCACCGACCTTGACCCAGTGGGCCATGTAGTCGCCCATGTTGTAGCCGCAGAACGGCAGCATGGCGAAGGGGTCGCGGCGCAGCTCGCCGACCTTGCCCTCGGCGGCGGCGGTCTTCTCGGAGGCGATGTTCGAGCCGATGAAGACGCCGTGGTTCCAGTCGAAGGACTCGGTGACCAGCGGCACGGCGGACGCGCGGCGTCCGCCGAAGAGGATCGCGGAGATCGGGACGCCCTTGGGGTCCTCCCATTCGGCAGCGATCGTCGGGCACTGGGAGGCCGGGACGGCGAAGCGGGCGTTGGGGTGGGCGGCCGGGGTCTCGGACTCCGGGGTCCAGTCGTTGCCCTTCCAGTCGATCAGGTGGGCGGGCGCCTTCTCGGTCATGCCCTCCCACCAGACGTCGCCGTCGTCGGTGAGCGCGACGTTGGTGAAGACGGTGTTGGCGTACATGGTCTTCATGGCGTTGGCGTTGGTGTGCTCACCGGTGCCGGGGGCCACGCCGAAGAAGCCGGCCTCGGGGTTGATCGCGTAGAGGCGGCCGTCCTCGCCGAAGCGCATCCAGGCGATGTCGTCACCGACGGTCTCGACGGTCCAGCCGGGGATCGTGGGCTCCAGCATGGCGAGGTTCGTCTTGCCGCAGGCGGACGGGAAGGCGGCGGCGATGTACTTCGTCTCACCCTCGCCGGCCGGCGGGGTGAGCTTGAGGATCAGCATGTGCTCGGCGAGCCAGCCCTCGTCGCGGGCCATGACGGACGCGATGCGCAGGGCGTAGCACTTCTTGCCGAGCAGGGCGTTGCCGCCGTAGCCGGATCCGTAGGACCAGATCTCGCGGGTCTCGGGGAAGTGCGAGATGTACTTGGTGGTGTTGCACGGCCACGGCACGTCGGCCTCGCCTTCGGCGAGCGGAGCGCCGAGGGTGTGGACGGCCTTGACGAAGAACCCGTCGGTGCCCAGCTCGTCCAGGACGGGCTTGCCCATGCGGGTCATGGTGCGCATGGCGACCGCGACGTAGGCGGAGTCGGTGATCTCGACGCCGATCGCGGAGAGCTCGGAGCCGAGGGGGCCCATGCAGAAGGGGACGACGTACATCGTCCGGCCCTTCATGGAGCCGCGGAAGATGCCCTTGTCTCCCGCGAAGATCTCCTTCATCTCCGCCGGGGCCTTCCAGTGGTTGGTCGGGCCCGCGTCCTCCTCCTTCTCGGAGCAGATGTAGGTCCGGTCCTCGACACGCGCGACGTCGGAGGGGTCGGAGGCGGCGTAGTAGGAGTTCGGGCGCTTCGTCTCGTCGAGCTTCTTGAACGTTCCCTTGGCGACGAGCTCCTCGCACAGGCGCTCGTACTCGCCCTCGGAGCCGTCGCACCAGACGACGCGGTCCGGCTCGGTGAGGGCTGCGATCTCGTCCACCCAGGAGATCAGCTCTGTGTGCTTGGTGGGAAGAGTCGAACTGGTGGGAGCCGCGTTGTCGCGCGCCACGATTGCTCCTTGTTGAGGGGTTTGTTTGGTGTAGGCCCCGTGGGGGCTGCGACCCGGACGCTTCGCGCTCCGCTCATCCGGTGTCGACCGCACTCATCTGATCATCCGGTGGATGTGCGCATATGTCCAGAGGGCCTCTCACGTGAGCATTGCCACGTCCGTCAATCTTCCGTAAAGAGGATGAGCAGCTACCTACGGACCCGTAGGTAGCATGGCGCGCATGACTTCTGACGCCGCCGCCGTCCCCGCCGCCGAGGCCGCAGCGGTCTCCGGGGCCTCCCCGGTCACCGAGGCCGTGGAGGCCGTGGAGTCCGCCATCGAGGCCAAGCCGCTCCTGCGCGGCTGGCTCCATCTCGGGATGTTCCCCGCCGTGATCGTTGCCGGCCTGGCGCTGATGGCCTTCACCGACTCGACCCGCGCCCGCGTCGCCTGCGGCGTCTACATCCTCACCGCATGCCTGCTGTTCGGTGTGAGCGCGGTCTACCACCGCGGGACGTGGGGTCCGCGCGGCGAGGCCATCCTGCGCCGGCTCGACCACGCCAACATCTTCCTGATCATCGCGGGCACCTACACCCCGCTGACCGTCCTGCTGCTCCCGCCCTCCACCGGCCGGACCCTGCTGTGGGCGGTGTGGATCGCGGCCGCCGCGGGCATCGCCTTCCGCGTCTTCTGGGTCGGCGCGCCGCGCTGGCTCTACACCCCCTGCTACATCGCCATGGGCTGGGCCGCCGTCTTCTTCCTGCCCGACTTCATGCGTGCCGGGGGCATCGCCGTCCTGGTCCTGGTGATCGTCGGCGGCCTCCTCTACAGCGTCGGCGGGGTCATCTACGGAATGAAGCGGCCCAACCCCTCGCCCCGCTTCTTCGGCTTCCACGAGGTCTTCCACTCCCTGACCCTCGCGGCCTTCGTCGCCCACTACGTCGGCATCTCGCTCGCCGCGTACCAGCACTGAGCCCGCCGGGAGGGGCCCGGAACGAGGGGCCCGGCCGCGACGCGCGGCCTG
>NZ_JBHYMC010000130.1:0-3314 GCF_042742535.1 Streptomyces sp. NPDC058880 | reverse complement strand
TCTCAGCATGGACATGTCTAGCAGGTGTCCGGCATGGCGATCAGTACCACGATCGAGCGATCACGAACCGAGGAAGAACGGACTTAACGCCCTCTGAGACATGAGATTCCCTTCAGACAGCCCGAGGACGGCCCCCCGGGGAAAGGCAGAGAGTGAGTCGGTCGCTGTGCCCGGAGAGGACCGAAACACCCCACCAAATGCCCGGAGATCTCCGAGACTGCCCGGACATCACAGAGACAGGACAAGAGGGGTCAACAGTCTGTTGCACGGCTTACCCGCCCCGTGTCGCAATCCCTCCGCGTTGCGCGATCCATGCGTGATCCGATGCGCGAATGAACGCGCGATCGGGTAGGGTGTCTAGTGGAGGTGACCTCTGTGTCCACTGAGAACGAGCTGTTCAGCGCTGTCGATGCGCTGCTGGAGCGAGTCGCGCAGGACGACCTGCCGCCTCCCGCAGAGCGCAAGCGTCTGCGGGAGGCGGCAGGCCTGAGTCAGGCGCAGATCGCCACGGCGCTGAGCACCCGCCGGGAGGCCGTGGGGAACTGGGAGATCGGGAAGACCGAGCCGCGGCCGCCGAAGAGGGCCGCCTACGCCCGGCTCTTGGAGGCCCTCGCCGCCCGCTTCCCCGCCCCGGCCGCCGACGCGCCCGCCGCCGCTCCGGCGCCGGTGGTCCCGGAGGCGTTCACCGGTCCCGCGGCCGCCCCCGCCCCGGCGGCCGAAGTGCCGGCGCCCCCGGCCCCGGCTGCTGCCGTACGACCGGCGCCCGCCGCCAAGCCGACGGCCGCGTCGTCGCGGCGCCCGGGTGCGAAGAAGGCGGCGCCGAAGAGGACGACCACGTCGGCGGCTGCCGTCGACCCGCGCTTCGAGAACGGCCCGCTCGCGGTCATCGACTGCGAGGACGGGCAGGTCTCCGCGTACTGCGTCGGCGGCCTGGTCCTGGACGTGCCCGCCAAGACGATCCCCGCGCTGGTCGACTGGACGCTGGCCGAGGCCCGCCTCGGCCAGGCCCGCCTGCACCGCAACGGGCGCGACGCCGACCCGATCCTCGTCCTCACCGCGGCCGCGCTGGAGCGCTTCGGCCTGCCCGTCGCCCTGTCGGAGGAGGAGCGGAACGCGAGCCGTCTCCCGGCCGGGCACAAGGTCGTGAAGCAGATCGAGCGTGCCGGGCTCCAGATGACCCAGCGGGGCTTCGGCCCGTGGGCGCGGCTGTTCCGTGACCCGGAAGGCTCCCGGCGGCGGTGCGTCCAGCTGTGCGTCCTGCCCTGGAACGCGCTGGACGTCCGCGAGTGGGGCCGCAAGGACAACCCGGAGCTGCTGCTGACGATGCACCCGGCCGACCTGGTCCAGTACCTCGGCCTGTACGCGGCCCGGGTGATGACCCCGCGCGGCAGCACGGCGACGACGGGCCTGGAGCTGATGACCGCGCTGCGCCCGCCCACCCGCGCGGAGAAGGACCCGGCGACCGGCGAGTTCAAGTCCGCGTTCAACGCCGACGCACTCACCGCCCGGTACGAGGTCGTGGAGTGCGAGGTCCCCGACGAGCACCCGATCCTCAAGGGCAAGTTCGCCCGGCACCACCTGCGCACCCCGGCCGAGATGCTGATGGAGGAGCCCTACGACTGGTGCCGGCCGCTGACCGACGACGAGTGCGCCAACCCCTACCTCGTCTGCGTCGACATCAACATGAGCTTCGCCGCGGCCGCGAACAGCCTCACCGTCGGACTCAACGGGCCCACCCGCCTGACCGGCAACCCGGCCTTCGACCCGGCGCTGCCCGGCTCGTGGCTGGTCGACCTCTCCCACGTCGACCTCTCCCGCGTACGGGTCAACGGCCGCACCGTCGACGGAGACCGGCTCCCGTCCCCGTTCACGCCGAAGGGCGACCGCCCCGAGGGCCCGGCCTGGTACGCCACGCCGACCGTCGCCTACGCGGTGGAGCTCGGCTTCGACGTCGCGCCGATCGAGGCGTACGTGCGCACCCAGACCAGCCGCTACCTGGACGCCTGGTACAAGCGCCTGCGCGACGCCTACGTGGACACGATGGCCGACATGGGCGTCACCACCGACCTCACCGGCGCCGAGTTCCTCGAGGCCATGGCGCGGCGCAAGCAGACCGACCCGACGATGGCGCTCCTGGAGACCGCCATCAAGGCCACGGCGAAGGGCGCGATCGGCAAGCTGCGCCAGCGCTCCCGGGGCCAGGTGCCGTACTACGAGCCCTACCCGGCGCTGGAGCGGTGGACCTGGCGCCCCGACATCCGGGCCGCCGTGCTCGCCGCCCAGCGCACCGGCCTGCACCGCAAGCTGATGAAGACCGCAGCAGCCGCCGACCTCTACCCGGTCGCCATCGGCACCGACGCGGTCGTCTACCCCTCCGCCGGGCCGTCCCCGCTGGACGTTCTGCCGCTGACGCCCGAGGGCAAGCCGACACCGGGCACGTTCCGGCTCGGGGTCTCGCCCGGGATGGTCAAGCACCAGGGGACGCAGACCGTGCTGTGGGCGGAAGCCCAGTTCGAGGAGCGCGGCGGCGTCTTCAACATCTCCAACCTGATCAAGACCGACCAGAGCGCCGGAGAAGGGGAGTAGGCCATGGCCGGTTCGCTCGGGGACAGCCTGGACCGCGCGCTGGAGGGGGCGTTCACCCGCCGCATCCCGCAGTCCGCCCAGGCGCAGATGAAGTACCTGGTCAAGCAGCTCAAGGGCACCAAGGCCGCCGCCCAGGCGCTCGGGATCACCCAGCGCACCGTGGAGCGGTACGTGACGGGCAAGATCAAGCGGCCCCGCCAGGAGCTCCGCGCCCGCCTGGAGGGCGAGGTCAAGAAGCGGTGGCAGCCGCAGGTCCGCGCGAAGGCGCGGAAGAAGGCTGCCTCCACCGGCGGCCTGGTCGTCTCCACCCGCGCCCGCTTCGGGTTCACCGCCGCCGCCGGTACGACCGACGACGCCCGGATCCGCGACATCACCCAGGCCCTGCCGCCCGAGTACGCCGAGCAGCTGTTCACCGCACGGGAGCAGGGCAAGACCGAGGACCAGCTCCGGCAGATCGCCGCCGACGGCCTCGCGAAGATGTACTTTCGCGCCAACAACACCCGCGCCCACGGCCTGGGCGTGGAGTTCACCGACGTGGAACGGCTCGACATCGAGCTGTAGGCCGGCCCCAGCACAAGCGCCTCGTCCCCGGTGTGGTCGGGTAGCCGGATCACGTTGCCGTGACCCGGCCCCCTCAGAGGACGTTAAGTCCGTTCTTCCTCGGTTCGTGATCGCTCGATCGTGGTACTGATCGCCATGCCGGACACCTGCTAGACATGTCCATGCTG
>NZ_JBHYMC010000129.1:0-3316 GCF_042742535.1 Streptomyces sp. NPDC058880 | reverse complement strand
AAGACGCTCGACTGGGATACCCCAGCCGAGCGTCTACGTGATCTACTCACCACCTGAAACCAAGTGGTGTTGCGACGACCCCTTGAACCCAAGCCACGGGCAGGGGGCCCTTGCGCGTGCCGGACCGGGTGGGCCCGGTCAGCCACCGCACTGGCAGGGGGCGCCGGACTGGCAGCCGCAGCCGCAGCCGGAGCCGCAGCCACAGGCCGCGAGCAGCGGGAGCCGGAGCGGCTCGGGCCTCGGCGGCTGCTCCTGCTCCGGGGTGATGGGGACGGGGGAATCGGGCATGGTTCCTCCTCGGCGAGGCGGTGCCCCGCGGCATGCGGGACTCGTACGACTGACCGCACTCGCCCTCATTCATGCCCAGCTCTACCGGCGCGTCAACGGCGCACAGGGGCTCGAAGTGGCTCGGCGCCGTCGCACACCGTCCCACACCAGGGCGCTGTGCCGGGCTTCAGACGCCCTCGACCTGGGTCGGCTGCTGGAGCTCGTCGGCGTGCTCGCCCGTCACCAGATAGACCACCCGCTTGGCGACCGACACCGCGTGGTCGGCGAAGCGCTCGTAGTAGCGGCCGAGCAGCGTCACGTCCACCGCCGTCTCGATGCCGTGCTTCCAGCGGTCGTCCATCAGGTGCTGGAACAGCGTGCGGTGCAGCTGGTCCATCTCGTCGTCGTCCTGTTCCAACTGGAGCGCCAGGTCGACGTCCTTCGTGATGATGACCTCGGCCGCCTTCGCCATCAGGCGCTGCGCCAGCTGCCCCATCTCCAGGATCGTGGCGTGCAGGTCCCGCGGGACGGCGCGGTCCGGGAAGCGCAGCCGGGCGAGCTTCGCCACGTGCTGGGCCAGGTCGCCGCTGCGCTCCAGGTCGGCGCTCATCCGCAGCGAGGTCACGACGATCCGCAGGTCCGTGGCGACGGGCTGCTGGCGGGCCAGCAGCGCGATGGCGCGGGCCTCCAGGTCGTGCTGGAGGTCGTCGACCTTCTGGTCCGCCGCGATGACGCTCTCGGCGAGCTTGAGGTCGGCGTCGAGCATGGACGTCGTGGCACGTCCGATCGCGGAACCGACGAGCCGGGCCATCTCGACCAGGCCCTCCCCGATCGAGTCCAGTTCCTCGTGGTACGCGTCGCGCATGTCTCGTGTCCCTCTCTCGACCTGTTACTGCGGTGATGCCCGGGGCGGGCCGGGGCGGCCTGCTGCCCACGGTGACACGGTGGGCCGCAAACGCGTCCGACTCCGGCACCGCAAGTGAATCAGCCCGGTCGCCAGGGTGAACTCTGGGCGACGACTGTTCGAGGCGCCACCCGAACGGCTGTGGAAGTCTCGTCGCGCCTGCTTAACCTGGATCCATGGACGTGAACGCGGCGGTCGCCGCAGCTGCAGCGATCGCCGGTCTGTGCACCGGCGTCATCGCGATGCTGGCGTTCCGCTGGAGCGAGCGCGACCAGGCCCGCCCCACCCGGAGCTCCATGCGCCCCGACATCAATGCGGTGCTCCCGCCCGGTGTGGACACCGTCCTGTCGGTGCTCCGCTCCTCCGCCGTGGTGCTCGACGAGGGAGACGCCGTCGTCAAGGCCTCGTCCGCCGCCTACGCCCTCGGGCTCGTGCGCGGCGGCAAGCTTGCCGTGGAGCCGATGCTCCACATGGCCCGTGACACCCGTCGCGACGGGGAGATACGCCAGGTCGAGCTGGACCTGCCACGCCGCGGTACCGGTCGGGGCGAGGCCCTCGCGGTGTCGGCGCGCGTCGCCCCGCTCGGCTCCCGCCTGGTGCTGCTCCTGGTCGAGGACCTCACCGAGGCCCGCCGCATCGAGGCCGTCCGCCGTGACTTCGTGGCCAACGTGTCCCACGAGCTGAAGACCCCGGTCGGGGCGATCTCCCTGCTGTCCGAGGCCGTCATGGACGCCGCGGACGACCCCGAGGCGGTCAGCCGCTTCGCCGGCCGCATGCAGATCGAGTCGACCCGGCTGATCAGCCTGGTGCAGGAGCTCATCGACCTGTCCCGGGTGCAGAACGACGACCCGCTGGAGGACGCCGAGCCCGTCCGCGTGGACACGCTGGTCGCCGAGGCCATCGACCGCTGCCGCCATACGGCGTCGTCCAAGCAGATCACCATGGCCGCGGGCGGCACCGCCGACCTGCGCGTCTGGGGCCACCGGGGGCAGCTCGCCGCCGCCCTCGGCAACCTGGTCGAGAACGCCGTCAACTACAGCCCCGCCCGTACCCGCGTCGGCATAGCCGCACGCAGGGTCACGGCCCCCGGAGGAGACCTGATCGAGATCGCCGTGACCGACCAGGGCATCGGCATCCCGGAGAAGGACCGCGAGCGGATCTTCGAGCGCTTCTACCGCGTGGACCCGGCCCGCTCCCGCGCCACGGGAGGCACCGGCCTCGGCCTTGCGATCGTGAAGCACGTGGCCGCCTCGCACGGCGGGGAGGTGTCGGTGTGGAGCTCGGAGGGCCAGGGCTCCACCTTCACCCTGCGGCTCCCCGAAGCGGCCGCGTCGTCCCCGGCGGCCGCGCCCCGCACCCACCCGACCCCAGCCTGAACCACTTCCGCTCCAGCCATCCCTGCCCCGGAGGTCCTTCCGTGACCCGAGTGCTCGTCGTCGAGGATGAGGAATCCTTCAGCGACGCCCTGTCCTACATGCTCCGCAAGGAGGGCTTCGAGGTCGCCATCGCGGCGACCGGCCCCGACGGGCTCGACGAGTTCGAGCGCAACGGCGCCGACCTCGTCCTCCTCGACCTGATGCTCCCCGGTCTGCCCGGCACCGAGGTGTGCCGGCAACTGCGCGGCCGCTCCAACGTGCCCGTGATCATGGTGACCGCCAAGGACAGCGAGATCGACAAGGTCGTCGGGCTGGAGATAGGAGCGGACGACTACGTCACCAAGCCCTTCTCCTCGCGGGAGCTGGTCGCCCGCATCCGCGCGGTCCTGCGCCGCCGCGGCGAGCCGGAGGAGGTCACCCCGGCGGCCCTGGAGGCCGGCCCGGTACGGATGGACGTCGACCGCCATGTGGTCACCGTCGCCGGCGGCAAGGTGGACCTCCCCCTGAAGGAGTTCGACCTGCTGGAGATGCTCCTGCGCAACGCGGGCCGCGTGCTGACCCGCATGCAGCTGATCGACCGGGTCTGGGGCGCCGACTACGTGGGCGACACCAAGACCCTCGACGTCCACGTCAAGCGACTGCGCGCCAAGATCGAGCCGGACCCGGGAGCCCCGCGCTACCTGGTCACGGTCCGCGGCCTCGGCTACAAGTTCGAGCCGTAGGACGCCCCGCACGGAAACGGAAAGGGCCGCCGTCCGCTGGTGCGGAC
>NZ_JBHYMC010000128.1:0-3697 GCF_042742535.1 Streptomyces sp. NPDC058880 | reverse complement strand
GGCGGGCGGGCAGAAGCCGTCCGTGACGGCATCCTGCCCGCTACACTCCCACCGCTCGACGTTTCCCCAGGTCAAGCCACGAAGTACTGCTGGAGCACTAACCCGTGGGGGGTTCTTCAGCGTGTCCGCAGCTCCGGCCGATCCGTCGGTCCCGTCCCCGAATGCGGTGCCCGTTGTCACGGGCGTGCGGCTGCGCTCGGCCGTGGGCTTGGCCATCGCACTGACCGTGTTGTGTGTGGTGTCCATCGGGTGCGGCGTGTACGCCGTGTACGCGGACTGGACCACATGGACGCTCATGGGCCGGCTTCTCTCGGACCCCGGTGCGGTCGGCGATACCGACCTGGGCCGCGGCGAGAGCCTGATTCTCCTGGCCGCCTCGGTCCAGTCCAAGGCCTTGATCGTCACGTGCGTCGTTTTCATCGTCTGGTTCCACCGGGTGCGCACGAACGCCGGCGTGTTCGCGCCGGGCTCGGACAAGCCCCCATCCGGCGTGGCGGTTGGGGCCCGGTTCGTGCCGCTGGCCAAATTCTGGCTGCCGTACCGGATCGCGGCGACCACCTGGGAGTCGAGCAGGCCCCTCAAGGCCGACGACGGCTACCGCAGCTTCCCGTCGACCCTGGTCAACTGCTGGTGGGGCGCCTTCTTGGCTGCCCGGGTCCTGGGATGGTGCGGGGGCCTCGCCTACCGCCTCGCCGAGAGCCCCGGCGCCGTTCGTTACACGGCCACCGCGATGCTGGTGGGGGACGTCCTGGATATCGTGGCCGCCGTCCTCGCGCCGCTCTTCGCCCTCAAGCCCGTGCGGATTTCGGCGCGGGACGGGTGAACAGGGTGCACTCCGCGCGCCGCAGGCCGTCGAGGATCTTGTCGCGCAGCAGGGCCCGTGCTGCGGTGTTGTCCTTGCTCATCCCCGAAGCTTCTAGGACCGCCCTTGTGGATAAGGGATGTGTCGCCGGGGCGGTACCTCAGGGGGAGGGTTCCCACGCCTCGGGGCCGGCACCTCTCCACTCCACGAAGTCGGTGTCGGTGAGGCACGTCCTCGGCATTCTCCCGCCCGGCTGCGGCGAGGACGACGCGGATGTCGGCCGGGCGGTGCGCGACCCGGATGGCGACGCCGACGTAGCGGACCCGCCGCCAGCCCTGTTCATCCGGCGGGTAGACGATCAGCTTGGCAGCCGTGCGCACAGCCTCCGCCCTGCCTGCTCCGGCAGCACCCAGCCGCATCTGAGCGGGTGACGACCAGGCCCCCGGTCAGCCGGCTTGCGGTCCGGGAGTGGCACGCGCGTGTTTCACACCGGCAGCGGCCAGGTGTGAGCTCCGCCTCACAGTCTCACACCCACACAGCCACCCCGTCTACCTGCGGGAAAGGGGTGTGAGGCTTACAACCCGCCAGTCCTCGGCCGGATCCAGCACCTCCTTCCCCGGATGGGGAACAGTGCCGCGAAGCGCCCCCGGCGCCGGGCTCTGCCGCTTGCGAATGGTGGAGGCTCGCCCGGTGCACCAGCGGGAGCAGTACATGCGGGGGCGGCGGGCGGAGTCAGGCAGCGGCTGGGCGCAGAACGAGCGGTACCGATCCTTCCACGCCGTGATCACCGGCTCCTTCAACACCCACTGCCCGTCCGGTAATTCACTTGGGTACGGCTTGCGTTCAGTCACCTCATCACACCAGCAGATCAGCGACCGGGAGCCGACAGATTCAGCCCGCACCCACACCATCAGGCGACACCAGAACCGCCCGAAGACTCACGACCGCCCGCTCAGTCCCGGGGCGAAGGCCCCTACTGCTCCGCGAGAAGTGGGTCGATCATCTCGTGCAGGGTGTCGTCCTTGATGGCTGCGAGGGTCCTGGCGGCGATCTTGCCGTCCTTGTCAAGGACGATCGTCGAAGGGATGGCCTGCGGGTTGAGGGTGCCCTTGGGAAAGCGCAGCATCAGTTTGCCGTCGGGGTCGTACAGGCTGGGGTAGGTGATCCCGTTAGTCTGCTCGAATGCGCTGGCGGCCTGCTTGGTGTTGTCGCGAGTATTGATGCCGACGAAAGCCACTGGCTGCCCAGATGCCTCCAGCTCCTTGGAGACCTTGGCAAAGTACGGTGCCTCCAGACGGCAGGGTCCACACCATGACCCCCAGATGTTGAGGACGACAACCTTGCCCTTGAGGGTGGAGATATCGAGGGCCTTGCCGTCGATCGTCTCGCCATCGAGTTTCGGGGCCACAACACGGTTGGCCTTGGCGACCGTGGTGACCCCCCTCGGTCCGGTGACGTAGCCACCACCGGACCCGGAGGCTTCGCTGGTGTCCGAGATGCTGCATCCCGAGGCAGTCAGGATACTTGCGACGGTCACGGCGGTAAGCAGGAAAGCGCGGCCGCTGTGTGGGCGGCGCCGTCCGGGGGTGCGGATCAGGCTCATGCGAACAGCTTCGCACGAGCGATCTGAGGGATGTCTCGCACCCCTGTGCGGTCAGCGTTGATCCTAATCAGGCGGCTATATGACCGCCCTTCAGCCAATGAGTGCTGGTTAGTACCACTTCTGATTGTTGCCGCCGTTGTTGCCCCACTGGCTGGCCACCGTACCGTTGCCGGTGCTGTTACCGCCAATCTCCAAGACGAGGCCGCTGTGCCGGTTCTTGAGGAACATCGCGTAGCCGCCGTCGGCGCTGGGAATCTCCCACCCCTGGTTGTTGCCGCCGGAGCAGTCCCACTGCCGGGCCTGAGCGCCCCAAGAGGTGCTCCAGTCGCCGATCTCCAGGCACTTGCCGCTGTGCTTGTTGACCCAGGACATCTTGGGGCCCCACGTCCACTGCTGGTTGGCGCCGCCGGTGCAGTCCCACTGCCGTACCACGGCTCCGTTGGCGGTGCTCCAGTCGGCGACTTCCAGACACTTGCCGCTGTGCTTGGCGCGCAGCGGCATGAAGGCGTCGGCCGATGCCGGGGACGTCGGAAGTACCGCGAGCCCGACGGCCACCATCAGAGTGCCGGCAGCGGCACCAAAACGCTTGACCATAGACATGTAAACCCACCCCTTATGTGCGCCCAAGCACACTTTGGCAAAACTTACGAAGATCATACCGATATCAAGATCGTCAATATCCTGCGACTCCGTCAACTACGTTTCCAGACATAGTGCTTCGCAACGCACTGGGTTTCAGCCATTGTCAACGATGGCAGCGGCGTCTTCGCCTGCCGCGCAGGCTGACTCGTGTGTTCAGCCAGGCTGGCACCAGCGAGCTGCGGCCGCAGGATATGGCTCTGGCCCCGAAGGATCCGGCGTGGACGGAGATGACAAGATGGACAACGATCCCCTGGCAGTCCTGCAGGGTGTTCTCGCATTCTGCGGCGACCGGTGAAGACACTGGCCGAAACCCTGACGGGAACCAGCTCGTCGTCTGCCTGCGTGGGGCGACTTGCCTGATCTAGACCGGCGGACGCTGGTCGATCTCTCGTGAGCAGGCAACCCGGGGCGGGTCGATATGCGCGCTGGACGGGGTGCCGCTGCCGAGAGCGTTCTGACCAACGGTGCCGAACGCGGCACTCTCGTCCGCGCAGACCTCGCTCACCTGGGCGTCCCTGCTTGGCCGCACGACTGAGTCGTGATGGCGCATCAGGTCTAGTACTCCAGCAGTACTTCGTGGCTTGACCTGGGGAAACGTCGAGCGGTGGGAGTGTAGCGGGCAGGATGCCGTCACGGACGGCTTCTGCCCG
>NZ_JBHYMC010000127.1:0-3966 GCF_042742535.1 Streptomyces sp. NPDC058880 | reverse complement strand
CTTCCCCCCGGGGGAGGCGCGGCCGCCGCCGTTCTCGCGTCCGCCGACCGCCTTCGCTCGCATGTTCAGCGGCCGACCGGATCTTTCCGAGTCGAAAACCAGGACAGATGCCTGCAAACTGACCAAGTCGGGATCTTCCCGGCTTCGGCGGGGAGGAGGCAGGGGTGCGCACCAGGCCGAGCCGAGCAGTATCGATACTGGTCGCATCAGTGATCGTGACCGGACTCCTGATCCCGGCCGTGGCCGCTCAGTCCTCCGGAGACGAGGCGGCTCCGGGCGCCGAGGCGGCGACGCCCGCCGCCGTCGACCTCGCCGACATCCCCGCCGAGCCCCCCGCGCAGCCTTCGCGGCCCGCCGCCCGCGAACTCTTCGGCGCCGACTGCGCCACCTCCATCGAGGGCTCCCTGGTGACCGCGCACTGCCACAACGCCTATCCGGAGACCGACCTGGTGAGCCTGCACGTCGAGTGCGACCGCTGGTGGGACCTGGACGGCGACGGCGCGGCCGTGGCCGTGGGCCCGGCCGCCCGGGCCGAACTCACCGGCCGCTGCTGGAAGGAGGTCCGCGCGGCCTGGGTCAGCCACCGGCGGCCGTGACCGGACCCCCCTGGGCGTCCCCCGGCCCCTCGGTCCGCCCGGCCTCCTTGCCGAGGCAGACGAACGGATAGCCCGCGGCCTCCGAAGCCGCCGCGTCCCCGTCCCCGCGCCGGATCGCCTCGATCAGTCGGGTGTGGTCGAGATGGGCTGCGGGGTCCAGCACGGCGCCCACGTCGGCCCGCAGCCAGTCGGCGACCAGCTCGCCGAGGTCCGCGTACAGCTCGATCAGCACGTCGTTGTGCGAGGCCGTCACCACCGCCATGTGCAGACTCACGTCCGCCGCCACGAAGAGCTCCGCGTTCCCGCCCGCCCAGGCCTCCTCGCGGCGCGCCAGCAGGGCGTCCAGCTGGAGCAGGTCCCGTTCCGTGCGGCGCTCCGCGGCCAGCCGGGCCGCTGAGGACTCCAGCGTGGAGCGGAGCTCGGCGATGTGCCTCGGCTCGGCCCCGGCGAAGCGGCGGTGCATGACGCCGGCCAGCTCGCTGGTCGCGATGACGTACGTACCCGAGCCCTGCCGGATGTCGAGCAGGCCGTTGTGCGCCAGCGCGCGCACGGCCTCGCGCACGGTGTTGCGGGCGACGCCCATCAGCTCCACGAGCTCCGGCTCGGTGGGGATGCGCGAGCCGACCGGCCACTCGCCGGAGGTGATCTGGTTGCGCAACTGGGCGATCACCTGATCGACGAGCGCGGAGCGCCGGGGCGAGGTCAGCGGCATGGGTTCCTCTCACGTGCGGCCGGGGTCGCGGCCGCTGCTGCGGTGCGGGTGCAAGTGTGGCTGACGCCGCTGGACAACCAATCATCCCATGATTCTATGATGGGTGAATGTCCGACGAAGAGACCAAGACGCTCCACCGGCCCGCCGCGGCAGCCGCCGCCGTCGCCACCCCGCACGCGCCGGCCCCGCCGGCCTGGCTCGGCCCCGTGCTCATCGTCGGAATCGTGCTGGCCGCCCTCAACCTGCGCCCCGCCATCACCAGCCTCGGCGCCCTCTTCGAGGAGACCCGGGCCGGTCTGGGCATGAGCGGCACCGTCGCGGGCCTGATCACCTCCGTCCCGGCCCTGTGCTTCGCGGTCTTCGGTGTCACCGCGCCCCGGCTCTCCCGCCGCTTCGGCCCGGTCGCCGTCGTCTGCGCGGGCATGGCCGCCGTCGCCGCCGGGCTGCTGATCCGCCCCTTCGCGGCCGGCGCCGCCGGGTTCCTGGCCGCCAGCGCCCTGTCCCTGGCCGGCATCGCCCTCACCAACGTCCTGCTCCCGGTGATCGTCAAGCGCTACTTCCCGGACCGGGTCGGCACCATGACCGGCCTCTACTCCATGGCCCTGGCCGCCGGTACCTCGCTCGCCGCCGCCGCGACCGTCCCGCTGACCGAGGCCCTCGGCGGCAGCTGGCGCACCGGCCTGCTGATGTGGGCCTCCCTCGCCGTGGTCGCCGTACTGCTGTGGCTGCCCATCGCGCGCGCCGCCGCTCAGGCCGACCGGCCCCGGGACGCCGCCGGCTCCGGCGCGAATGCCGCCGCAGGGAGCGACGCGGGCCCGCGGGTCGTCCGTAGCCGCACCGCCTGGGCCCTGGCCTGCTACTTCGGTCTCCAGGCCACGGGCGCCTACATCACCATGGGCTGGCTCCCGCAGATCTTCCGCGACGCCGGGGTCTCCGCCTCCACCGCCGGCGTCCTGCTCGCCGTCACCATGGTCATGGGCGTACCGCTCGCCTTCGTCATCCCCGGCCTGGCCGGCCGCATGAGGAACCAGGGCGCCATCGCGGCAACCCTCGGCGTCTTCGGCCTCGTCGGCTACCTCGGACTCTTCTCGGCCCCCGCCGCCGGAGCCTGGGCATGGGCCCTCCTGCTCGGCGTCTCCAACTGCGCCTTCCCCCTCGTCATCACCATGATCGGACTGCGCGCCAAGTCCCCGGCGGGCGTGGTCAGGCTCTCCGCCTTCGCGCAGAGCACCGGCTACCTCATCTCCATCCCCGGCCCGCTCGTCATCGGCGCCCTCTACCAGCACAGCGGAGGCTGGGACCTGCCGCTCGCCCTGATGGCCGGCCTGCTCGTACCGCAGATCGCCCTCGGCGTCCTCGCGGGCAGGGACCGCACGATCGAGGACGAATGCGGCATGCGAGACTGAACCGCATGTCACCCGTACTCGAACCGAACCCGGAGGGCGGCCGCAGGAAGCTCGGCCTCGTCCTCGGCGCCATGCTCGTCGTCTCCGTGATCATCTCCGTGATCGCGACGATCGCCTCGCCGTGACGAACGCGACCCCGGCCGCGGCCGCTGGCGTGGGTAGGGACATCCCCACCCACCCCTAGGGGGTCAGGCTCAGGGTGAAGTGGGGTGTGCCCCGGATGGGAACCGCCGTCCCGGATCCGTAGATTCGCAGGCAGCGAGCCAGTCCGGTCCACACACCCACGGAGGCGGCCATGTCGGCCCCCACGCACACACGGTCCCTTGCCCCCGCCCGCCGGACGCGCACGACCACCGCTGTGAGCACCCGGCTGCACTGGTGGGCGCCGGCGCTGCCCGCACTCGCCTTCGGCCTCCTGCTGCTGCTCCTCACGGGATCCGGTGAGGCCCACGCGGCCACCGGCGGGGTCTCCGGCCTCGTCCAGCTCGTCGAACAGCTCCTGCGCGCCGTCGTCTGACCTCGCGAGCGCCCCCACCACCTGGGACGAGCCCCCTCAACACCCTGCGCTCCACGGCCCGTTTCATGCGAAGCTGGGAGCCATGAGCGCAGACACACCCCGCAGGATCGCCCTCCTCCGGCATGCCAAGGCCGACTGGCCCGATGTGTCCGACCACGACCGTCCGCTGGCGGAACGGGGCCGCAAGGACGCGCCGGCCGTCGGTCTGAAGCTCGCCGAGACCGGCATCGTCTTCGACCTGGCCCTCTGCTCGACCGCGGCCCGCACCCGCGAGACCTGGAAGCTCGCCGTCCAGGAGATGCCGCACCGGCCGAAGACCCACTACGAGGAGCGGATCTACGACGCCTCGCCGGGCGAGCTCATCGCCCTGCTGAACGAGACCTCCGACGAGGTCTCCGACCTCCTCGTCATCGGCCACAACCCCGGCATGCACGCCCTCGCCGACGCCCTCGCCGGGCGCGCGGAGGGCGACACCCTGGCGCGGATGACCCGTACGGGGTTCCCGACCGCTGCGCTCGCCGTCGTCTCCTTCACCGGATCGTGGAAGTCCCTGGAGCACGGGGTGGGCACCCTGCTGGACTACTGGACCCCCAAGGGGCACTGACCGGCACGGCACGCGAGCGGGCCCCGGCAGCCGCACCTTGGGTTCTAGCGGTCCTCGCAACACCCGCGATCTGTGGGAGTTGCGAGGACCGTGGGCGTTGAGCGTGGTGATCTTTCGGGGTTGCGGGAGCG
>NZ_JBHYMC010000126.1:0-4265 GCF_042742535.1 Streptomyces sp. NPDC058880 | reverse complement strand
CTTTGTACTCACCCCAGCGACACTCGCTGCGGCTTTCCTCCGGGCTTTCGTTCTGCTGTCTTGCGTTTCCGACTCTATCAGACTCTTTCGTGTCCAATTCCCTCGGCGCTTTCCAGGTTTTCGCTTTCGCGTTTCCCTTTCCGGCGGTTCCGACTCTATCAGAAGTTTTCCACCGGATTTCCCCGGCTTCGATTCCCGAATGAAGAGTCGAGTGTCCCCACTCGAAAGTGCATCCTTGTGGGGGCTGTTGCCGAGCGTGTCCGCTCCAGGCAACTGTTCAACTCTACAACCGGGCCCGCGGGGAGTCAAAACGCCGCCGAGCCTCGGCCGTAGCCGACGTCCGTCCTCGCGGAGTTCATGCGGTGGCGGATGCGGTCGACGACCGCTCTGTGAGGACCGCCGTATCCGTGGGTGGTTGCGGCGATCGTGTCTTCTTCCTACTGGGCGACACCGCCGGAGCGGGACGAGAGCGCCCCGGCTACGCCGTACCCGCGTCTCGTACCTCCTGGCGCCCGGCCAGCCTCTTGGCCTGCCGGCGGCCGGCACGGCTGGATGGTCCTCCTGGTGTGCAGCAGCTACGAGCCGGTCACCTCGCCAGCGAGGACGAGCACGGGTTGCGCCGTCCTCACAGCACAGGCCGCGTGGCCTTCCGGCTCGTAGATTCGGCTCCGTGCGAACAGGCCCGAGAGCGTTGACTCCGCCATGCGCTGACACTCATGAGCCCGTCTGCGGCACCGAGGCACCGAACGCACCCCGAGGCCAGCGGCCCTGCGAAGCGATGCACCCGGCCGTGGTGTGGCGCGACCACGGAGTCCGACACCGCGAGCTTCTTCGAGGTACCCACTGATCAGGGGGCTGTCTGCGAAATGCAACGAGCACGAGCAAGCCCCCGGGCTGTCGGTCGAGACGTCCGACGTCTCCACCACGCTTCCCCGGGCACTCGCCGGTCATCCTCGCCGCACTGGGCCTCCCCCTGCGCCCGTGGAGTGGACCACGGCGCTCATCCCCACCCCAGAGGGGCACCGGTGCTACAAGACCCACCCGTCCCAGCGCGCTGTCGACACTGGGACCAGGATGTCGTCCACGATGAGTACGGCGTCCTTGGTGAACCGCTTGCGAGGCTGGAGCGCGAACATCGGCCCGAGGGGGTCGATGATGCGGTCGGCCGCCGGCTTCGAGATCCCGAACAGCGAGGAACGCCAGGATCCACGGCGGGCCCTTGCGGACCCAGCCCGCAGCGGCGCGACGCAGCACCGTCACCCGCTACGCCAAGGCGCGTGGGCTCAGCCCGGAGAACGGTGGTATCCAGACACCTCAGGGCTCTCACGAATCAAGTCGTCGTCGGTGAGCCCGTGGTTCCCCAGCGGTTCCAGAGCGTGTGGTGCCAGTCATCGGCATCGGGTCCGGGGGGTGCGACCGCCGGCACCGGGCCAGGGCTGGTCTCGATCAGGTGCAGCAGCGACCAGGCGACGCCGTAGCAGTCGTCGGGGCCGAAGCAGCCAGCCAGGGCCTGCGCCTCGATCCGTGTGACGGGTGCAGAGATGGCCTCGATTTGTTTGACTCGCCGGTCGAGCTCCCGCTCGTCGGCGTCCCAGCCGGGCAGAGAGCCGTCTGCGACGAACGTCTGAACTTCGGATCTCATCTGCGAATGATCGACGGATGTGAGTGACCTGGGCAAGGCTCGATGCCGCAGGTCAGGCGCCGGCTGTCTCGGCCGCCGAGGGCGGTGAGGGGAAGGCGGCCGGTTCGACGAACCAGCCGCCTTGCTGCAGGCAGGGGGAGAGCTGGCCGACCATGCGGTTGAAGAGGTTGCGCTGGGCGACGGCGTGCCAGTCTGCACGGCTATCGCGGCGGCTCCGGTCATGGACCTGGTCATGGAGTTGATCGCGGAGAAGGCCCGGAGGTATCCGGCGTGGTCGAGGCGGTCGCTTTTCGTCACAGCGTCCCCGACAGCTCCGCGCTGACAGCCGACGCAAGCGTGACTGGTTCCTTCAGCAGCCGCACACGGTCCGATGCGCGTGCGGTCTCCTCGGTGCACAGCAGCTGACGACCGGTGCGGACCGCCGCGGCCTGGACGAGCCATTCCAACGTGATCAGTGGTCGTAGGCAATCAAGGATCGGATGACGGGCGGGCCGATCTTGTGGTCGTGCCAGATCTCGGCGGCCATCGCGAGGATGCACTGGGCGACGCGGACGGCGACGCCTTCGAGGGTCGGCCACCGTGCTGTTCCAGGTCAGCTGGCCTTTCAGGGTGTCGTTGACCGACTCGATCAACTGCCGCCCCGACCTCAGGAGGCTATCGCCCGTGCGCTTCGGCTCGCGCTTGAAAAAAGGACGCCGCAACTCCGCGCCCCGGAAGGCCATTTCGGCCTCGAACTCCTTGGAAGCGAAGCCCTTGTTCACGATCACCAGCAGGCGGGGCCGGTCCGTGGCCGGGTGCGGTTCGCGGTCCACCATCGCCGACAGGACCTCCCGCTCGTACAGCTTCGGGTTCGCCAGTGCCTCAAGGGCGGGCATCCCTGTCGGAGTGCGCACCAGGAACAGGCGCAGGCCCCAGCTGCGGCGGTCGGCCAATCCGTCGGGTACCTCAGATCTCGTCGTCGATCTCCACGTACAGTGCAGTCAGTAGGGCATCCAGGTCATTCGTCATAGATCGATCTTGGATTCCCTACGTGCGTTCCCAGGCGCGCTGTCGGCATCCAGAATGAATCTCTGGGTTGGGTGCATACGGAGCACAGGGGGTGCGGGGTCATGAGCTGGTATGTGCTGGTGGAAGCCAACGTGTCGTACAGCGGCGACAGCACATGGGAACTGGTCGACAAGATCCCCGTTGACGGCGGAAGGGAAACAGCCCTTGCCCGGGCCGAGGAGATAAGCCGGACCTATGTGCGGTGGGCCGTCGACCCGGAGAAGTACGGCCGCCTCGTGTTCCAGACCTCTCCCACGAGTTGGCTCGTGGAGCAGACCTGGTTGGTCCGGTACGACCGCTCTGACAGCCCCTCCACACTCTCCCAGCTGCTGCGCATCTGCGTCGCTGAGCTGGTGTTTGCACGGGATCCCGCGCCAGCCGATCCTCCCAGGAAGGGATGGCTGCGCAGGTGACCGACCGCGTCCTGATCGAGCCGGTGGATGATCTCCAAGATCAGCTCGATTCGGGAAGCACAGCGGCTGCCTATGGCCACTGATCACATCGGAATGAGCTCCCCGACCCGTAGTGCCGTCGCCGCGGCGGCGGGCGGAGCGACAGCCGGCGCGGGACGGCTACGTCAACGCGTCCGCCGTGGGGGCGGTGGCGCGCCACACGCGACTGCGAGCCCCCACAGCGCCTGCTGTACTCCGGAAGGGGCCCTCGCGCACACCGGCTTGACGCATATCGCGGACGTCTCCTCAGCCGCTGCCGCTGCCGGCCGCCAGTCCGGCCCTGGTTCGAGTTCGGCGCATGCGTTGACGTGGCCCGGCCTTCCAGCCCGCTTCGGGTCAAAGGTTCACGCGCTTGAGGTAGACCCGGCTCCGGTGCGCGATGGTCTGGTACCAGACCATGAGGTGCTCGTCCTCGTACGTACGCAACCGCATCGGGTGGGGGTCCTCGTAGAGGCTGCCGTCCTTGGGGTCGATGGCCATCGCGGCGAGGTCGACCAGGCCGTCCATGACAGCGTCTACCAGCTCCTGCTGTGCTGCGGGCATTTCACCGAGCACCCACAGCCGGTTGGGGTCGCACTCCCATGCCCAGCCGCTGTCGTTCTCCACGCCCTCGCCGCGCCGGGTCACTGACCGATCTCGCGCTGGGCTTCGGCGAGGATGCGGCTACTGGTCTCCATGGCGGCGCGGAACTGCTCCTCCGTTGCATCGGGGTCGCCCGCGACGCGTTCTGCTTCGTGCAGTGCTGCCGACCGTGCGGGCCAGCGGTGGATTGCCACGTGCGTGGCCCACTTGATCAAGAAGAACCGCAGGGGGTTGATGGCACCCGTCTCCGCGGCACGGTCGAAGGCCTCATTGCACTCCTTGTCGAGCACGGCCAGGCTGGCCATGTCGATCCGCCGCACGGCATCCCGCAGGGCTTCCCGGGTCATCGCCGGCTGGGGGACGAGAGGTCCGCCGTCTTCCCACTGCTGTGCTGTCATCGTTTCCTCCAGGGGAACGCATGCCAGGATACAGAGCCGAACCTCGGAAACTGTTGGTGAACGCGGAAAAGCCCCGTACCAGAAGGTACGGGGCTTCCCCACAAAAATTGTTCGGCGGCGTCCTACTCTCCCACAGGGTCCCCC
>NZ_JBHYMC010000125.1:0-2506 GCF_042742535.1 Streptomyces sp. NPDC058880 | reverse complement strand
GTACTCGTGACTGCGTGCCTTTTGAAGAATGAGCCTGCGAGTTAGCGGTGTGTAGCGAGGTTAACCCGTGTGGGGAAGCCGTAGCGAAAGCGAGTCCGAATAGGGCGTTTGAGTTGCACGCTCTAGACCCGAAGCGGAGTGATCTAGCCATGGGCAGGTTGAAGCGGAGGTAAGACTTCGTGGAGGACCGAACCCACCAGGGTTGAAAACCTGGGGGATGACCTGTGGTTAGGGGTGAAAGGCCAATCAAACTCCGTGATAGCTGGTTCTCCCCGAAATGCATTTAGGTGCAGCGTCGTGTGTTTCTTGCCGGAGGTAGAGCACTGGATAGGCGATGGGCCCTACCGGGTTACTGACCTTAGCCAAACTCCGAATGCCGGTAAGTGAGAGCACGGCAGTGAGACTGTGGGGGATAAGCTCCATGGTCGAGAGGGAAACAGCCCAGAGCATCGACTAAGGCCCCTAAGCGTACGCTAAGTGGGAAAGGATGTGGAGTCGCAGAGACAACCAGGAGGTTGGCTTAGAAGCAGCCACCCTTGAAAGAGTGCGTAATAGCTCACTGGTCAAGTGATTCCGCGCCGACAATGTAGCGGGGCTCAAGCGTACCGCCGAAGTCGTGTCATTGCAGCAATACTCCCAACGGAGGCTGTGATGGGTAGGGGAGCGTCGTGTGCCGGGTGAAGCAGCAGCGGAAGCTAGTTGTGGACGGTTCACGAGTGAGAATGCAGGCATGAGTAGCGATACACACGTGAGAAACGTGTGCGCCGATTGACTAAGGGTTCCTGGGTCAAGCTGATCTGCCCAGGGTAAGTCGGGACCTAAGGCGAGGCCGACAGGCGTAGTCGATGGACAACCGGTTGATATTCCGGTACCCGCTTTGAAACGCCCAATATCGAATCAGGCGATGCTAAGTCCGTGAAGCCGTTCCGGACCCTTCGGGGAATGGAAAGTGGTGGAGCCGACGAACCAGACTTGTAGTAGGTAAGCGATGGGGTGACGCAGGAAGGTAGTCCAGCCCGGGCGGTGGTTGTCCCGGGGTAAGGGTGTAGGCCGAGGGGTAGGTAAATCCGTCCCTCATGAAGGTTGAGACCTGATGCCGAGCCGATTGTGGCGAAGTGGATGATCCTATGCTGTCGAGAAAAGCCTCTAGCGAGTTTCATGGCGGCCCGTACCCTAAACCGACTCAGGTGGTCAGGTAGAGAATACCGAGGCGTTCGGGTGAACTATGGTTAAGGAACTCGGCAAAATGCCCCCGTAACTTCGGGAGAAGGGGGGCCATTCCTGGTGATGAGTCTTGCACTCTGAGCTGGGGGTGGCCGCAGAGACCAGCGAGAAGCGACTGTTTACTAAAAACACAGGTCCGTGCGAAGCCGTAAGGCGATGTATACGGACTGACGCCTGCCCGGTGCTGGAACGTTAAGGGGACCGGTTAGTGACCTTTCGGGGTTGCGAAGCTGAGAACTTAAGCGCCAGTAAACGGCGGTGGTAACTATAACCATCCTAAGGTAGCGAAATTCCTTGTCGGGTAAGTTCCGACCTGCACGAATGGCGTAACGACTTCTCGACTGTCTCAACCATAGGCCCGGTGAAATTGCACTACGAGTAAAGATGCTCGTTTCGCGCAGCAGGACGGAAAGACCCCGGGACCTTTACTACAGTTTGATATTGGTGTTCGGTTCGGCTTGTGTAGGATAGGTGGGAGACTTTGAAGCATCAACGCCAGTTGGTGTGGAGTCGCCGTTGAAATACCACTCTGGTCGTGCTGGATGTCTAACCTCGGTCCGTGATCCGGATCAGGGACAGTGTCTGATGGGTAGTTTAACTGGGGCGGTTGCCTCCCAAAGGGTAACGGAGGCGCCCAAAGGTTCCCTCAGCCTGGTTGGCAATCAGGTGTTGAGTGTAAGTGCACAAGGGAGCTTGACTGTGAGACCGACGGGTCGAGCAGGGACGAAAGTCGGGACTAGTGATCCGGCGGTGGCTTGTGGAAGCGCCGTCGCTCAACGGATAAAAGGTACCCCGGGGATAACAGGCTGATCTTCCCCAAGAGTCCATATCGACGGGATGGTTTGGCACCTCGATGTCGGCTCGTCGCATCCTGGGGCTGGAGTCGGTCCCAAGGGTTGGGCTGTTCGCCCATTAAAGCGGTACGCGAGCTGGGTTTAGAACGTCGTGAGACAGTTCGGTCCCTATCCGCTGTGCGCGTAGGAATATTGAGAAGGGCTGTCCCTAGTACGAGAGGACCGGGACGGACGAACCTCTGGTGTGCCAGTTGTCCTGCCAAGGGCATGGCTGGTTGGCTACGTTCGGGAGGGATAACCGCTGAAAGCATCTAAGCGGGAAGCCTGCTTCAAGATGAGTATTCCCACCTCCTTGAGAGGGTAAGGCTCCCAGTAGACGACTGGGTTGATAGGCCAGATGTGGAAGCCCGGTAACGGGTGGAGCTGACTGGTACTAATAGGCCGAGGGCTTGTCCTCAGTTGCTCGCGTCCACTGTGTTAGTTCTGAA
>NZ_JBHYMC010000124.1:0-4747 GCF_042742535.1 Streptomyces sp. NPDC058880 | reverse complement strand
CCCGTCACCGATCACCGGCAACGCCACATTCAGGATCGAAAAATCCACCGCCAGCATGAACTGCGCCACCAGCAACACCACAAGCACCAACCTCAAGCGCCCATCCAAACGAACAGGCCCCTCCCCCCCACCCGCATCAACCCGCGCACCCTCAACAACCGACATCGCCAGACTTCCTTTCCGACACACATGAACGGGGCCTTCCAGCAGGGAAGGCCGGTATGGGGGGATGGCCGCTCAGGCTCGCGCCTCCGCCGAGGCACGGCGGCCTAGTTCCTCCGAGAGTTCCTGCCAGTCGCGGGCGCACTGCGCGGCAGCGGCGGCGGCGGTCTCGGCGCGGTACGGGGGTACCGCGGCGACGATCCGCTCGCGCTGGCGCAGGCCGCTCACCTGGAGGTCGAGCATGCGCAGGAGCAGCCTGCCGGCCTCGCTGAGTCTGAGCAGGGGGTCCTTGCACAGGCCGGTGACCAGCGCGGGTAGTGGTTGTCCGCGAGCCCGTCCCCGGTCGGCCGGCCGGGCCGGCGGGGGCTGCGGGCCGCCGGAGCGCCGCTGGCCCGCCGGTACGGGGTCCTCGCCCTCGCCGATCCGGCGGCGCACATCTCGTACGGTCGAGGGCGCGATGCCCGCCTCCCGCGCGATCTGCCGCAGGGAGGCGGTGGGCCGTCCCGCGAGCAGCCGGGCCGCGGCCTCACGTCCGCGGACCGGATCGGCGGGACGGACGCGTCCGTCCCGTCCGACGCGGCCTTGCGGTGCGTGCTGCGGCGCCTCCCGGCGACGCAGTGCCGCGACGGTCTTCGCCGCGAGCCCGGTCCGCTGCGCGATCCCGCGGTCGGACCAGTCAGGGTGGGTTTGCAGGATCCGTAGGGCCGCCGCGGTCCGCTCCGCCAGTGTCAGCGGGAGTCCGTGGCTGATGTTGGCTTCGACCGCCAGGACGAACGCGTCCTCGGCGCTGCCGTCGAAGTACACCACCGCGACGGTGTCGCGCCCCCTCAGCACGGCCGCCCGCAAGCGGTGCGTGCCGTCGATGACCCGCATCGTGGGGCGGTGCACGAGCAGCGGCGGCAGGGTCCGGCCGGAGTCCGCGAGGGCCTGTGCGTGGCCCTCGTCCACGAGGACGGCTCGGGGGGAGTCCGCGGCGAGCAGTGCGCCGACCGGTATCTCGTGGGCGGCTCGGGGGGGCCGCTGCGCCGGGTGTCCTGCGTTCGGGTCGTCCATGATCCACCTCCCTTCGTGTGCTCGGGGCCCGGGGCCCGCGTCGTTCGCCGGGCCGGAGAAGAAATTACGTAATTACCGTTCGGTAACCAATCTGCCAGCCGAACCCCGCTGCGATTTGGGCAAGTTGGCAGAGTCGGGCTCGGCCTGGTGGGCGACCGCGGAACTTCCCCAGTCGCCCACCGGGCGACGGTTCAGACCGGCGCGAGCTCCTCGGAACGGACGAACTCCCGCAGCCAGGAGAGGAATTCGGGGCCGAGATCCTCGCGCTCGCAAGCCAGCCGGACCGTCGCGCGCAGGTACTCGGCGCGGTCCCCCGTGTCATAGCGGCGGCCGGAGAAGACCACCCCGTGCACGGGACGGCCGGCGCGGACCAGGGTGCGCAGTGCGTCCGTGAGCTGGATCTCGCCGCCGCGCCCGGGACCGGTGCCGCGCAGCACCTCGAAGATCTCGGGGTCGAGCAGGTAGCGACCGATGACCGCGAGGTTGCTGGGGGCGGTGCCGGGCTCCGGCTTTTCCACCAGCTCGGTGATGCGCACGCCGTCGCCGGCGGCCGTCGCCCGCTCGACCGCGGCGCATCCGTACAGGTGGATGGCGTCCGGGTCGACCTCCATGAGGGCCACCACGCTGCCACCGAGACGGGCGCGCACTGCGGCCATCCGGGCGAGCAGGGGGTCCCTGGGGTCGATCAGGTCGTCGGCCAGGAGGACGGCGAAGGGCTCCCTGCCGACGTGCGGCGCGGCGCACAGGACGGCATGCCCGAGGCCCTTGGGGTCCCGCTGGCGCACGTAGTGGATGTCGGCGAGTTCGGTGGAGGCGCAGACGCTGTTGAGTTTGTCCTGATCACCACGGCGCTGGAGGGCCTCCTCCAGCTCGTAGTTGCGGTCGAAGTGGTCTTCGAGCGGCCGCTTGTTGCGTCCGGTGACCATGAGGATGTCCGACATCCCCGCCGCGACCGCCTCTTCCACCACGTACTGGATGGCGGGCTTGTCGACCACCGGAAGCATTTCCTTCGGGGTGGCCTTCGTCAGCGGGAGGAATCGGGTACCGAGTCCCGCGGCGGGGATCACTGCCTTGGTTATCTGCGGAGTCACGGAATTCATGCCGCTGACGCTAGACGGCTGCTCGCGCCAGTGGCCAGAATTCTGCCGCTTTCTCGCCTACTTGGGCACTTCCGCCCCCGGCGGGGCCGCGACGCGCCGCTGGATGAGGCTCCACAGATCGGCGAGCTCGCCGGCGATCGCGCCGGGCCGGTCGCCCCGGTCGCGGCGCACCCGCGCCACGACACCGCCGACCAGGTGACCTGTCAGCGCGGCGAGCGAGCGCGGGTCGACCTCGGGATGGAGCTGCCCCTCCGCCGCCGCCCGTTCCAGCAGGTGCTCGACGTCCGGGAGCCAGCAGCCGCACCACTCGGGCCCGGCGCCGACACGTTCCCGGGTGAGCCGGGCCGCGGCGCGCACGGCCGGGTCCGCCTCGATCAGCCGGCCGAGGGCCAGGACGAGGGAGGAGACGGTGTCGAGGGCCGGCTCTCCGCGGGCCGTCACGGACTCGACCACTCTCCGGGTGGCGGCCCGACCGGATTCCTCGACGGCCGAGGCCAGTTCCCCCTTCGCCGCAAAATGAAAAGTGACAGCCCCGATCGAAATCCCGGCCGATCTGCTCAGCCGGGACAGCGACGTCCCGTCGTATCCATTGCGGTCGAATTCGGCGGCGGCCACCGAGATCAGATGATTACGGGTGCGCACGCCGCGCTCTTGCTTCACCACTGCGCTACCAATGCCATCCTGTTCGTTCCTCACTCACCCCCGCGCCCGGCACGGGAGCGGCTTCCAGCGTCACCCCGGCGCCGACCGCGCACAACGATCACTTGACGAAGAAGCGACCATGCCCCGCCGTCCCGTGCCGCCCGCGGCGGAGTCGGGTGGCGTCGTGCTCCAACGTGCCCAAGTCGCCGCGGAGGCGCCACACTTTAGCTAGAAAACAAAACGAACGTTCTGTATTCTTACCGCTGCCATGGCGCAGACCGATGTCCGCACTGGAGGGGAGACAGCAGATGACGGCGCACATGAGGACCGGAGCCCTGGCTGCCGGCGGCACCGCCCTGGACGAGTACACCGAACGCCTCTTCGGCCACTTACCGAGGGCCGACCAGCGAAGATGGGCCCGGGTCTACCTGCAGGGCCTGCTCACCACCCCGGGCAAGAAGTCCGTCCGCAGACTCGCCGCGTCCGTGACCGCGTCACCGACCGCGTCCCAGTCCTTGCAGCAGTTCATCAACGCGAGCCCCTGGGCATGGGATCCGGCCCGCGCCGAACTGGTCCGCTGGGTGGAGGAACGCCATCCGGTGCGCGCCTGGACGATCGGGCAAGTCTGCTTCCCCAAGCGGGGTGACCACTCGGTCGGCGTACACCGTCGCTTCGACCCCGTCGCCGGACGCATCGTCAACTGCCAGTTCGCCTACGCCCTCTTTCTCTCGCTGGACGGCACGAGCCTGCCCGTCGACTGGCGGCTGCTGCTTCCCGAAGGCTGGTCGGCGGATCCGGTCCTGCGCCGCCGGGCGCGGATCTCCCCCGACGTGGCACACCAGGCCCCGGAGCATCTGGTCCTGGAGCTCGTGGACGCGGTCGCCGCCCGCACCTCGGCCGTGCACGCGCCCGTCGTCGCCGATCTGAGCCGCCTCGGTGCCGCCGCCGCCCTGATCGGCATGCTGGGCCGGCGCGGCCACGACTTCCTGGTGTCCGTCCCGCCGACCCTCGCCGTCTGCGCGACCGGGCCGGGGCAGGGGGCCGAGGCGGGCCGGGCGGCCGGGCACACCACCACTGCGGGCGAGCTCGCCCGTCGGGGCAGCACCAGCCATCCGTACGCGGCGCAGCTCACCGGCCCCGCCGCAGGCGCTCACCCGCACCCGCAGCAGATCCGGTCGGCCCTGGTCCGGGTGCCGGGCGCCGGTCCGGCGGCCCCCGGCGGGCAGCAGACATACCGCCTCTTCGGTGAACGGCGGCCCGCCGCCGGGGTCCGGGCGGGCGGTGCGATCTGGCTGACCAACATGAGCCGGGCCCGGATGGACGACCTGCTGCGGCTGGTCAGGCAGACGGGGCGGGCCGCCGCCTCGCTGGGCGCCCTGGCCGACGACTTCGGGCTCCTCGACTTCGAGGGGCGTTCGTTCCCCGGCTGGCACCACCACATGACGTTGATGTCCGCTGCGTACGCCTACCGGGGTCTGCCGGCCCTGCGGGAGCGGTATGCGTCGTCGGCGTAGCGGCGGGGCCGGGGGTCCGGCTCGGGTCGGAGGGGGCGGGCCCGGGGGTCGGAAGGGGCCCGGCCCCCGGCAGGGCCCCCGGGCCGGGGGTCAGGCCCGGATCAGGGCCAGGGCCTCGTCCCGGACCCGGGACAGCGTGTCCACGTCACGAGCCTCAACGTTCAACCGCAGCAACGGCTCCGTGTTCGAAGCACGCACGTTGAACCACCACCCCGCACCCGTCACCGTCAAACCATCCAACTCATCCAGCTCCACACCCTCACGACCCGCGAACGC
>NZ_JBHYMC010000123.1:0-6153 GCF_042742535.1 Streptomyces sp. NPDC058880 | reverse complement strand
CCGCGACCCGCAGTGCGGGTCGCGGCCTTCGCCGTGTCGGGACCGGAACTCAGTGGAAGAAGTGCCGGGTCCCGGTGAAGTACATCGTCACGCCGGCCTTCTGCGCGGCCTCGACGACCTGCTCGTCGCGGACCGAACCGCCCGGCTGGACCACGGCCTTGATGCCCGCCGCGGTCAGGATCTCCAGGCCGTCCGGGAAGGGGAAGAAGGCGTCGGACGCGGCGTACGAGTCCTGCGCGCGCTCGGCACCGGCCCGCTCGACGGCGAGCTTGGCCGAGTCGACGCGGTTGACCTGGCCCATGCCGACGCCGACCGAGGCGCCGTCCTTGGCGAGCAGGATGGCGTTCGACTTGACGGCCCGGCAGGCCCGCCACGCGAAGGCCAGCTCGGCGAGCTCCGCCGGGGACAGGGCCTCGCCGGTGGCCAGGGTCCAGTTGGCCGGGTCGTCGCCCTCGGCCTGGAAGACGTCCGACTCCTGGAGCAGCACGCCGCCGGAGACGGGCTTGAGGTCGCCCGGCTGGTGCGGGGTGCCGTCGACCTTGAGGACGCGGATGTTCTTCTTCCTGGCCAGGATCTCCACCGCACCGTCCTCGTAACCGGGGGCGGCGATGACCTCGGTGAAGATCTCCGCGACCTGCTCGGCGAGCTCGACGGTGACCGGGCGGTTGACGGCGATGACACCGCCGAACGCCGACAGCGGGTCGCAGGCGTGCGCCTTGCGGTGGGCGGCGGCGACGTCCGCGCCCACCGCGATGCCGCACGGGTTGGCGTGCTTGATGATCGCCACGCACGGCTCTTCGTGGTCGTAGGCGGCGCGGCGCGCGGCCTCGGTGTCCACGTAGTTGTTGAAGGACATCTCCTTGCCGTGCAACTGCTCGGCATTGGCGAGTCCGCCCGGCTGACCGTCCGTGTAGAGGGCGGCGGCCTGGTGCGGGTTCTCGCCGTAGCGCAGGGTGGACTTGCGCTCCCAGGCGCCGGCCAGGAACTCGGGCAGCGCGCCCTCCTCGCCCTCCGGTGCGTACGCGTTCGTGAACCAGGAGGCGACGGCCACGTCGTAGGCGGCGGTGTGCTGGAAGGCCTCGGCCGCCAGACGCTTGCGGGCGGTGAGGTCGAAGCCGCCGCCCTGGGCCGCGGCGATGACGTCGGCGTACCGCTCGGGGCTGGTGACCACGGAGACCGACGGGTGGTTCTTGGCGGCGGCGCGGACCATCGACGGCCCGCCGATGTCGATCTGCTCGACGCACTCGTCCGCAGTGGCACCCGACTGGACGGTGGCCTGGAACGGGTACAGGTTGACGACGACGAGGTCGAAGGGCTCGACGCCCAGCTCGGCGAGCTGGCTGCGGTGGTCCTCCAGGCGCAGGTCGGCGAGGATGCCGGCGTGCACGCGCGGGTGCAGGGTCTTGACCCGGCCGTCCAGGCACTCGGGGAAGCCGGTCAGCTCCTCCACCTTGGTGACGGGCACCCCGGCAGCGGCGATCTTCGAGGCGGTGGAGCCGGTGGAGACGAGCGCGACGCCCGCCCCGTGCAGGCCGAGAGCCAGCTCTTCCAGTCCCGTCTTGTCGTAGACGCTGATGAGCGCACGACGGATCGGCCGCTGGGTCGTGGTCGGGTCGTTGCTCGCTGCGGTGTCTGCGGCGGTCACTGGATTGTTACCTTTCGTCCCTCAATGCGGTAGCCGTGCCGGGCCAGGCGCCCCACGACGTCGACGAGCAGCTGTCGCTCGACTTCCTTGATGCGCTCGTGAAGAGCGGCTTCGTCGTCCTCGTCCCGAACTTCGACCACACCCTGGGCGATGATCGGACCGGTGTCCACGCCGCTGTCCACGAAGTGGACCGTGCAGCCGGTGACCTTCGCGCCGTAGGCGAGCGCGTCCCGCACGCCGTGCGCGCCGGGGAAGGAGGGGAGGAGGGCGGGGTGGGTGTTGATGAACCGGCCGCCGAAGCGGTCGATGAACTCCTTGCCCACGATCTTCATGAAACCGGCCGACACGACGAGGTCGGGCGCGTGCGCGCCGGTCGCCGCGGTGAGGGCGGCGTCCCACTCGGCACGGCTTCCGTAGTCCTTCACCGGGCAGACGAAGGTGGGGATCCCGGCCTTCTCCGCCCGCTCCAGGCCGGCGATGTCCGCGCGGTCGGCCCCCACGGCGACGACTTCGGCACCGAAGCCCTCGGGTCCGCCGGGATGGGCGTCGATGGCGTCGAGCAGGGCCTGGAGGTTGGTGCCGGAACCGGAGACCAGCACGACCAGGCGGGAGGCGGCCATGGGAGGCCCTTTCTCGCGGGATTGCGGTGTTCGTCTTTGTGTGGTCATACGAATCTCCGGGGTACCGATATACGGGGAACCCTACGAAGCCGCCGACCGCCTGCAACGATACCGGCACACCGGACGGCCCCCGAGGGACGGGGGGACGGGCGGGCGGTAGCGTCTGGCGTACAAGCCGCAAACTGGCCTCACCTCGCCTCGATGTCCTCGTGACGTCCATGACACAGGGGAAGTAACACACCCGATGCCGGACCGCCGTCAGCCCGACTCCCCCACCGACGACAACCCCTACGCGGCCCCGCCGGAGGGCCGGCCCGACCAGCCGTGGCAGCCGCGCAGCGGCGGCGACGGCGGGAACGGCGACGGGAACGGCCCGGGGGACTCGGGCGGCCAACGGGGTCCGGCGCGCTGGGACCCGACGGACCCGATCCAGCGCCGTGCCCGCTACGCGCTGCTGGCCGGCATGTGGGGCTTCTTCTTCGGGATCTTCGGGATCCCGTCGGTCGGCCTGCTGCTGGGCGCGCTCGCCCTGTACTGGGGGATCAGCGCGCTGCGCGGCAAGCCGGCCGCGGCGACCGGCGAGCCGGGTGCCCCCAAGGGCCTGGACGCGCTGGGCCCGGCGGCCCGCCCCCAGCGCACCGCGGCGGTGAGCGGCCTGGTCACCGCCTCGCTGGCGATCCTGCTGGCCATGAGCTCGTACGCACTGCAGCTCGCGTACAAGGACTTCTACGTCTGCCGCGACGACGCCCTCACCAAATCGGCGGAGCTCCAGTGCAACAGCCTCCTGCCGGACAACGTCGTCGGCGACGTCCTGAAGGTCCCCCTCTAAGGGCGTGATGCGAAGGTCCCGCCCCGCCGATGTCCCCGGCGCGGGGGCCCGGAGGCGACGGCTAGGCGGCGGCTAGGCGGGCGGTTTTCGCCGGGGCAGCACCCTCGCCCCGGCCACCGGCTGCGGACTCGGCGGCGGGCCCACCGGCCCCGCACCCGATCCCGAACCCGATCCCGGACCCGGCCTCGGCCTCGGACCGAGATCCAGCCCGGCCACCACCGTCACCGCCCGCCGCGCCCGTACCGGGGGGACCGCCTCCGGAGCCGCCACGGCCTCGGGTGCGGCCGCGGTCTCCGGCATCACCGCGACCGCAGGTGCGGCCGCCGCCACCGGAGCCGCCACCGCCGCCGCAACCGCCGGAGGCACCGGCTCGGGCGGGATCTCCGGAACCAGCGCCCCCGACGCCTTCCGCATCGCCTCCCACCTCAGTTCCCGCACCCCGCTGTCGTGCCAGCCGTCGTCCACCGGAGCGTCCACGTCCACCGCTGCCGGTCCCTGCGCCGGGCGATAGCGCCACGCGTGCACCCCCACCGCGACCGGCACGGCCAGCAGCAGCGTCCACGCGAAGGCGGCCGCTCCCGTGGCCCACCACACCGGCCCGAACTCGGCGAGCCGCCGCGAACCCAGCGGTCCCGCCGAGGCCGCCGCGAGCCCGGCCATCACCAGGCCGCACACCAGCGCTCCGAGTGCCGCCGTGAGCGCGGTCTCCCCGTACGAGACCTCACGCGCCCGGCGCACCGCGAACCAGCCCACCGCCAGCCCCGCGACCACCGGCACCGCGGTGGCGGTCCAGGTCAGCGGGGTGCCCGGCCCTGCGGCCGGGAGCGCCTCCAGCAGCGGGAACCGGGGCAGCGCGGGCGCGCCCGCGAAGCCGAGCGGGGAGGCCGTCACCTCGGCGCCGAGGGCGAAGCCGGGGCCGAGGGCGTAGGACGCCGCCCAGACCATGGCGTTCGGAATCAGGGCGACCGCGAGCAGCAGGACCGCGAACCGGCCCGACCACACCCCGGTCAGCGACAGGAACGAGCTCTGGACCTGCGCACCGTGCCAGGCGAGCGAGGCGCCGACGAGCAGCGCCCCGCCGCCCAGGAGCACCAGGGCGCCGCCGGCGCCCGCCCGCAGCGCCAGCGCGTACCGAGGGCGTGCGAAGCCGCGGCGCACGCCTCTCGGCAGCCAGTTCGGCAGCGGCCCGAGCGGCCGTCCCTTGGCCCCCCACACGCCTCCGGCCGCGGCCAGTACGGCGACCATCGGAACGTGCCAGGCGGCGCTGATCGGGTCGGCCGGCATCGGGCCGCCGGCGGCGTACACCGTGGCGAACGCGCCGACGGCGAGGTACCCGCAGAGCACGGCCGAGAACACGGCCGTCGCGGGCAGCACCTCCTCGCCCTCCTCCTCGCAGGCGCCGCCCAGCCGGGCCGCCCGCCGCATGAGCAGGACGGGCAGCCCGATGAGCAGCAGCGGTGTCACACCAACGGGTGCCGGTACGCCGGAGAGCGTGTCGTACCGCACCAGTTCGGCCCCGTGGGCGAGCAGCCACAGCCCGGCGGCGAGGTGCAGGGCACCACCGGGGCCGCTGTCGGGATAGGGGGAGCTGATCCACAGGACGATGACGAGCACGGCGAGGAAGCCGAGCCCGAGTCCGGCCGCCACGGCGCCGCCCACCACGCATGCGGCGGCGGCCGGCGAACGCCGTCGCACGCCGGCTCGCGGGGCCGCCGGCAACCGGGTCCCGCGTTCGGTCACTTGGGTCACCCCGCCATGGTGCCAACGACACGCGCTATGGACGGGTAACAGGCGAATGTCCGTGGTGTCGCCCAATATACGTTTATGTACTTTATTGCTCAGGGCTGCCGGGTCGCGGGGAGTGTGGCATGACAAGAAGCGTCGAGGGCCTGCCCGCCCCGCACGAGCGCCGAAGACTGCGCGAGGCCGCGGAACTGACGCTCGATGAGGTCGCGGCGGCCGTGGGCGTCACCACGGCGACGGTCCGCCACTGGGAGTCCGGGCGCACGAACCCGCGCGGCCGCAAGCAGGACGCCTACGCACGTTTCCTCGACGGCCTCGCGGCACCGCCGGTGGAGGGGGCACCCGGGGGCGGGGGCGGTCCGGCCGGCCCGGACGAAGGCGCAGCGGCCGCCGTCGCCCCCGGCACCGGGGGCGGCCCACCCGGCGCCGCCACCCGGCCGGTCGTACACCCCCTGAACGGACCCGCCGAAGCCTTCGACACCCTCTACGACCGGGCCACGCCCGCCCTCGCCCGGCAGGCCTACCTGCTCACCGGCCGCCGTGCCCTCGCCCTGGAGGCCGTCGACCGGGCCTTCACCCGGGCCTGGGACCAGTGGCCGGAAGTGGCCGCCGACCCGGACCCGGAAGGCTGGGTGCGCGCGATCGCGTACGAGCACGCGCTCTCCCCCTGGCACCGGTTCCGGCGTGCCCACCGCAAGCCCGACCGGCTCCCCGCCGATCCCGCCGACCGGATCCTGCTCGACGCGCTGCTCGCCCTGTCCGCCCTCCACCGGCGCACCGTCCTGCTCTACGACGGCGTCGGCCTGGACCTGCCCGACACCGCAGCCGAGACCGAGGCCACCACCCTCGCCGCCGGCAACCGCATCCTGCACGCGCACGCCGAGCTCGCCGCCCGGATCCCCGAACTGGCCGACGTACCAGTCGAGAAGCAGTCCGCGGCGCTGCGGGAGCGGCTCGTCGGCCTGCGGCCGCCCTTCCCGCTCGACCCGCGCCCGGCCGCGACGGTCCGCGGTGGCGGCGAGCGGCGCGGCCGGCAGTGGACCCGGGCGACACTCGGCCTGACCGCGGTGATCACGGTCGCCACCGCCTACACGGCGGCGACCGCACCCACCCGGTACGACCCACCGCCGGCACCCGGCGAGAGCGTGTCCGGGGTGCCGCCGCTCAGCGGCCCGCAGCAGCTCACCGAACGGAGCAGGCAACTGCACGACAAGCTGCGCACGGATCCGCAGGCGGGCCCGGCACGCATCACGCCGAGGATCGAGTGAGAGCTCGTACGCGAACGGGCGTGGCCCGCACCCCGAGGGGTGCGGGCC
>NZ_JBHYMC010000122.1:0-7025 GCF_042742535.1 Streptomyces sp. NPDC058880 | reverse complement strand
GTGCCGGTGACCGTCACCGGGCCGGCCGGCCTCTCGCGCAGACCGTGGGCGGCGGCCGTGCATCGGCCCGGAGTGGGCGGGGCGGCCCGGACGGGACGAACCCCCGCGCGGATCAGGGCGAGCGGCGGATGAGGAGCAGGGCGCGGTCGTCGTTGACGTCCTTGGCGACCTTCTCGATCAGGTGCCAGGCCGCTCCGTGCCAGCCGGCGGAGACGTAGCGGTCGGCCTCGCCGGTCAGGCGGTCGATGCCCTCGCTGATCTCGCGGTCGGAGGTCTCGACGAGGCCGTCGGTGAAGAGCATCAGGACGTCGCCCCGGCGGAGGTTGCCGCGGGCGGGGGTGAACTCGGCGCCGTCGTAGACGCCGAGCAGCGGGCCCTCGCCGGACTTCTCCTGCCATCGGCCGGTGCCGGCGCAGAGCTGGAGCGCGGGGAGGTGGCCGGCCGAGAGGAGTTCGTAGTCGCCGGTCTCCAGGTCCAGCACGAGGTGGATGGAGGTGGCGAAGCCCTCGTCCCAGTCCTGGCGGAGCAGGTAACCGTTCGCGGCGGGCAGGAAGCCGTTGGGCGGCAGTGCGCCGAGCAGGCCGCCGAAGGCGCCGGACAGCAGCAGGGCCCGGGAGCCGGCCTCCATGCCCTTGCCCGAGACGTCGGTCAGGACGATCTCCAGGGTGCGACCTCCGTTGGTACGGGCCGCGACCACGAAGTCGCCGGAGAAGGACTGGCCGCCGGCCGGGCGCAGGGCCATCTCACGGTGCCAGCCGCGCGGCAGGGCGGGCAGCTTGCTCTGTACGCGGATGCGCTCGCGCAGGTCGAAGAGCATGGTGCCGCCGCGCCGCCAGGGCACGCCGACACGGCTGCGGAACTGCGCGATGAGCAGTCCGAAGAACCCGCAGGCCGCGACGACCAGCACCGTACCGGGGGTGACGCGCGCCGGGCCCTGGGTGTAGGGACCGAGCACGAGCGCCTCGACGATCAGTGCTGCGGCGGAGGCGGCGTACAGGGCGAGGAGGCTGGCGGGGCGCAGCAGGAGGCCGCCGGCGACGATCGGCAGGACGAGCGCCGCCGGCGAGAACCAGACAGGCAGCATGAGCGTGCCGAAGGCTATGGCGGGGACGGTGAGCAGCAGCCCGCCGAAGGCGAGCCAGTCGGAGGCGTCTCCGCGGAAGTAGTCGACGGCGGATTTGCGCAGGGCGGTGCGGCCCCGGTGCGACCGCATGCGCATCCGGGCCAGAAGGGTCTCCACATGTGCTCGGGCCATTGCTTCGGGACCTTATCCATCCCGGCTGTGAATGCGCAGGGGTACCCCCGCACCTGGAACCGGGCGGCGCCGGGAAACGCCGGGGTCGTCACGGAATGCCCCGGCGGTGATGACCGCATGGCTCTGGAGATGCACCTATTGGATGCTTTGCAGACTGATGGGCCGGATGCCCGGTACGGCCGTACGAACGGACGTGCGGCGGAGGTGCTCCCGTTCGCCCTGGGGTGCGACGGGCCCTAGTTCCGCTGGCAGGTGGGGCACCAGAAGAGGTTGCGCGCGGCGAGACCGGCGGTGCGGATCTCGCCGCCGCAGATGTGGCAGGGCATGTTCGCCCTCCGGTAGACGTACACCTCTCCGCCGTGATCGTCCACCCTCGGCGGGCGGCCCATGGCCTCGGGGAGGTGCTCGTCGCGGACGGTGTCGATGCGGTTGTCGCGCACGCCCCGGCGCATCAGGACGGCCAGGTCCTCCCACAGGGCGTCCCACTCCGCGCGGGTGAGGTCCCTGCCCAGGCGGTACGGGTCGATGCCGTGCCGGAAGAGGACCTCGGCGCGGTAGACGTTGCCGACGCCCGCGACGACCTTCTGGTCCATGAGCAGCGCGGCGACGGTGGTGCGGGAGCGGGAGATGCGGGCCCAGGCCCGGTCGGGATCGTCGCCGCTGCGCAGCGGGTCCGGGCCGAGGCGGGCGCTGGTCGCGGCCTTCTCCGCGTCGGTGATCCAGGCGCAGGTGGTCGGGCCGCGCAGGTCGGAGAAGTACGCGTCGTTGGCCAGGCGCAGCCGGACGGTGTCGGTGGCCGGCGGGGCCGGTGCGGGACCGAGCGCGTACGTGCCGAAGAGGCCGAGGTGGATGTGGATCCACCCGCCGCCCTCGAACCCGAGGAAGAGGTGCTTGCCGTGCGCGTCGACGCCGTCCAGGATCCGGCCGTCGAGGAGGGCGGCGCTCTCGGCGAACCGGCCCTGGGGGCTGCTGACGGCGACCTGCCGCCCGGCGAACCGTTCCAGGTGGTCCTTGGCGAGGCGGTGGATCGTATGCCCCTCGGGCACTGCGCGCTCCTCGGCGGATGGGAGAAGAAGACGGAGAAGGGAGACGGTGAGGGGGAAGACGACGGCCGTGCCACCCCGCTCCGCGGGTGGCACGGCCGGAAGCGGGATCAGCCCTGCGGGTGGTGGGCCGGGATCGGGGGGAGCTCGCCGGTCTGCTCGTAGGCGGAGAGCATGTCGATGCGGCGGGTGTGGCGCTCCTCGTCGGAGTACGGGGTCGCCAGGAAGGCCTCGATGAAGCTGACGGCCTCTTCCTGCGTGTGCATGCGGCCGCCGACCGAGATGACGTTGGCGTTGTTGTGCTCACGGCCGAGCTGGGCGGTCTGGACGCTCCAGGCCAGGATGGCGCGGACGCCCTTGACCTTGTTCGCGGCGATCTGCTCGCCGTTGCCGGAGCCGCCGATCACGATGCCGAGGCTGCCGGAGTCCGCGGCGGTCTTCTCCGCGGCGCGGAGGCAGAACGGCGGGTAGTCGTCCACCGCGTCGTAGATGTGGGGGCCACAGTCGACGGGCTCGTGGCCGTTGTTCTTGAGCCAGTCCACGAGGTGGTTCTTGAGCTCAAAGCCGGCATGGTCGGATCCGAGGTACACGCGCATGGGACGAGTGTGGCACGAGGAGCCGCGACCGCCCGCAGTGGGTGTCGCGTAAGTCACTTCTGAAGCTCAAGTAAACCCAAAGGACGCAGATGGGACACGGCAGGGCGTTGGTCCCGGACGTTCACCCGAAGCCGGTGGTCCGGATTGAGGTCTTCCGTCCTGCGTTCATCTCAGGTTTGAATGCCTGGGCTCGCAACCCGAGAACCTAAGGATTCGTCCATGAGCTCCACGACGACCCTTCAGAAGGCAGGCGATTCCACCGGTAACCCCGGTGAGGGCCTGCCCTCCGACGGTCTGAAGGCCGGTCTCAAGAACCGCCACCTGTCCATGATCGCCATCGGCGGCGTCATCGGCGCCGGTCTCTTCGTCGGCTCCGGTGGCGGCATCGCCAAGGCCGGTCCCGCCATCCTGATCTCCTACGCCCTCGTCGGCGCCATGGTGGTCTTCGTGATGCGGATGCTCGGTGAGATGGCCGCCGCCAGCCCGAACTCGGGTTCCTTCTCGGCCTACGCCGACCGCGCGCTCGGCCGTTGGGCGGGCTTCTCCATCGGCTGGCTCTACTGGTTCTTCTGGGTCGTCGTCCTCGCGGTCGAGGCCACCGCCGGTGCCGCCATCCTGGAGAGCTGGATCCCGGCCGTCCCGCAGTGGGCCTGGGCCCTGATCGTGATGGCGGTGCTGACCGCCACCAACCTCGGCTCGGTCGCCTCCTACGGTGAGTTCGAGTTCTGGTTCGCGGGCGTCAAGGTCGTCGCCATCGGCGCCTTCGTCGTCATCGGCATGCTGGCCGTCTTCGGCGTGCTGCCCGGCTCCGACAACCCCGGCGCGGGCTTCGCGCACCTGACCGACACCGGCGGGTTCTTCCCCAACGGGTACGGCGCGGTCCTCACCGGTGTGCTGATGGTCGTCTTCTCCTTCATGGGCAGTGAGATCGTCACTCTCGCCGCCGGCGAGTCGGAGAACCCCCGCAAGGCCGTTACGCAGGCCACCAACTCCGTGATCTGGCGCATCGGCGTCTTCTACCTCGGCTCGATCTTCGTCGTGCTGACGCTGCTCCCCTGGAACGACAAGTCGATCACCGAGAAGGGCTCCTACGTCGCCACCCTCGACTCGATCGGCATCGCCCACGCCGGCACGATCATGGAGGTCATCGTCCTGACCGCCGTGCTGTCCTGCCTGAACTCGGGCCTCTACACCGCCTCGCGCATGGCGTTCTCGCTCGGCGAGCGCGGCGACGCCCCCCGGGCGTTCGCCAAGGTCAACGCCAAGGGCGTGCCGGTCGCCGCGATCCTCGGCTCCACGGTCTTCGGCTTCGTCGCCGTCTACTTCAACTACGCCTTCAAGGACACGGTCTTCAACTTCCTCCTGAACTCCTCCGGTGCCATCGCGCTCTTCGTGTGGCTGGTGATCTGCCTCACCCAGCTGAGGATGCGCGGGATCCTGGTCCGCGAGGCCCCGGAGAAGCTCACTGTGAAGATGTGGCTGTTCCCGTGGCTGACCTGGGCCACCGCCGGCCTGATCACGTTCGTGATCGGCTACATGTTCGTCGACGACGCGAACCGCGAGGTGGTCACCCTGTCCACGCTCGTCGCCGGTCTGGTCGTGGCCGTCGGCGTGGTCCTGGACCGGCGCCGCAGGCGGGCCGCCGTCCAGGGCTGAGCCGGCCCCGCCCTTCCCGTGCGTCTGCCGGAGTCCGGCCCGCCTCGAAACCCGAAGGCGGGCCGGACTCCGGCCGGTACCGGGGCGTCGACATCAGCCGCGCCGGCCCACCAGCTTCCAGGCGGCCGGCAGGACGCCCATCGCGAGGGCCGCCTTGAGGGCGTCGCCGATCAGGAACGGGGTCAGGCCCGCCGCGACGGCGGCGCTCAGGGACATCCCGGTGGCGGCCATGAGGTACGGCACGCCCACCGCGTAGATGACCGCGGAGCCGAGGGCCATCGCGCCCGCCGTACGCAGGACCGAGCGGTCGGCGCCGCGCCGCGCGAGGGCGCCGACGACGGTGGCGGCGAGCAGCATGCCGAGCACGTAGCCGAAGGACGCGCCGCCCGCGCCGGAGGTGCCGCCCGCGAACCACGGCACGCCGGCCATGCCGACGAGGGCGTACAGCGCCAGCGAGAGGAAGCCGCGGCGGGCACCGAAGGCGGTGCCGACGAGCAGTGCGGCGAAGGTCTGGCCCGTGACAGGGACCGGGGAGCCGGGCACGGGCACCGCGATCTGCGCGGCGATCCCGGTCAGGGCGGCACCGCCGACGACGAGCGCGATATCGCGCACGCGGCTCGCGGGCAGCAGGTCGGCGAGGACGACGCCGGGCCGGAGGGTGACGGAAGCAGTGCTCATGAGGGGGCTCCGCGAGGTGGTGGGGGTGGGGACGATCACCGACGTTAGTCCGCGGTCCGGGGTCGCCCCACCGCCGCCCGGGACAAAGCCCTGCTCCCCGCGATGGTGGGGAACCAACAAAGCTCACTCCCCCGATCGAGCCAACGTGACCCCCGTCACGTGCAACATCCAACAACGCGTCCGTTTTGCACGGACGACCGCCACTCGGCGAGACTGTTGGATCCCGCTAAGCCCACGGCGGGATCCCCACCATCGCTGGGCCGAACGAGAGTACGAGCACTTCTCATGCGTGAGCGCCTGCCAGAAGCACCTCCCACAACGGGCGAGCTGCCCGCGGAACCCCTCAGTCACAGTCTCAAGCAGCGCCACCTGACCATGCTGGGGCTGGGCGGCGTGATCGGCGCCGGCCTCTTCGTCGGCTCCGGCGCGGGCATCGGCATCGCCGGCCCCGCCATCATCTGCTCTTATCTCCTGGCCGGCGTCCTCGCGATGCTGGTGATGCGCGCGCTGGGCGAGATGTCGGCCGCGATGCCGGCCTCCGGCTCCTTCTCCGTCTACGCGGAGCGGGCGCTCGGCCGCTGGGCCGGCTTCTCGGCGGGCTGGCTGTACTGGTTCCTGCTCGTCGTGGTGCTCGCTGTGGAGGCCACCGGCGCCGCGAAGATCGCGAACGGCTGGGTGCCTTCGGTCGACCAGTGGGTGTGGGTGCTGCTCTTCATGGTGGTCTTCACCGTGAGCAACCTCGCTGCGGTGAAGAACTTCGGCGAGTTCGAGTTCTGGTTCGCCGCGCTCAAGGTCGGCGCCATCGTGCTCTTCCTGGTCCTGGGCACCCTCGCGGTCTTCGGCCTGCTCCCGGACACGGACCCGGTCGGCATGGCGAACCTCACCGGCCACGGCGGCTTCTTCCCCGAGGGCTTCGGCGGCGTGGTGGCCGGCATGCTCGCGGTCGTCTTCGCCTTCGGCGGCCTGGAGGTCGTCACGATCGCGGCAGCCGAGTCCGACGACCCGGCCCGGTCGGTCTCCCGTGCGGTGCGCAGCGCCGTGTGGCGCATCCTCTTCTTCTACGTCGGCTCGATGGTGGTCATCGTGACCCTGCTGCCGTGGGACTCGCTGGAGCCGGGACAGAGCCCGTACGTCGCGGTCCTGGACTCCATCGGCATCCCGGGGGCCGGCCAGATCATGAACATCGTGGTGTTCGTGGCCTTGCTGTCGGCACTCAACGCGAACCTGTACGGGTCCTCGCGCATGATCTTCTCGCTGGCCGAGCGCGGAGAGGCGCCGAAGTCGTTGCTGCGGGTCTCGGGCGGCGGCGTGCCGCGCCGGGCCGTGTTCGCCTCGGTGGCCTTCGGCTTCGCCTCGGTGGTGCTCAACCTGCTGTGGCCGGACACGATCTTCCTCTACATGCTCAACGCGGTCGGCGCCGTGCTGCTGTTCGTGTGGGCACTGATCGCGGTCTCCCAGCTGAAGCTGCGCCGCCGGATCGAGCGGGACACGCCCGAGCGGCTGGTCCTGCCGATGTGGCTGTTCCCGTACGCGACCTGGGCCGCCCTGGCCGGGATGGTGGCGGTCCTGGTCCTGATGCTGTTCGACGACTCCGCGCGGCCGCAGTTGCTGTGGTCGACGGGCGCCGCACTGCTGGTCCTCGCGGTGGCGGGCGTGCGCGAGCTGCGGGACCGGCGGGCCGGCTGACCCACCTGCATGCCTGTCTACCCGTCGGCCTGTCTGCCGGATCACCGGACCGGGAACCACCGGCAGGACCCCCCGCGCCGCGGCGCGGGGGGTCCTGCCGTTCCCGGGCCG
>NZ_JBHYMC010000121.1:0-7103 GCF_042742535.1 Streptomyces sp. NPDC058880 | reverse complement strand
CTCCTGCGGGGCGCGGCTCGGCCGTGCGTACGGCGGTGCGGCCGTCGTGCCGCACCGCCGGGTCAGACGATGCCCTCGGCGATCTCGGCCTGCTCGCGGGCATTGCCGTAGGCCGACGGGGTGCCGTACGAGCGTCGCGCGGCGTACCACCAGGCGCTGGCCAGGGCCAGGACCACGGCCAGGGCGATCGCGGCGTAGTTCATCGAGTCGATGGTCACCGGCGACTGCTGCGGCAGGCAGAACAGCACGGTGACGACGGCCACCCACACGACGGCGGTCCAGCCGATCGGCTTGCTCCAGCGGCCCAGGTTCCACGGGCCGGGCTGGAACCGGTTCCCGGCGCGCAGCCTCAGGTAGACCGGGATGGCGTAGGCCGGGGTGATGCCGATGACGTTGATGGCGGTCACGGCCCCGTAGGCGGTGGCCGAGTACAGCGACGGGAGCGCCAGCACCGCCGCCACGGCGACGGAGAGCCATACGGCCGGGACGGGCGTCTGCGTACGGCTGCTCACCTTGCGCCACAGCGCGGAACCGGGGAGCGCGTTGTCGCGGCTGAAGGCGAAGACCATCCGGCTCGCGGCGGCGACCTCGGCGTTGCCGCAGAAGAGCTGCGCGACGATGACCACGAGGAGCAGGGCGGTGGCCCCGCCCGAACCCAGCGCGTCGATGAAGATCTGGGCCGGGGGGACACCGGTGGCGGTGTTCTGGACGGCCGCGTAGTCCTGGATGGCGAAGGTCAGGCCCGCGAGGAGCGCGAAGCCGGCGATCCAGGAGACCCAGATGGCCCGGACGATGCCCCGGGCGGCCGAGACGGAGGCGTTGGAGGTCTCCTCCGACAGGTGCGCGGAGGCGTCGTACCCGGAGAAGGTGTACTGGGCGAGCAGCAGGCCGATGGCCGCCACGTAGAAGGGGTTGGCCCAGCCGGTGTCGTTGACGAACTCGGTGAAGACGAACGAGGGCGACTGGTGCTGGTCGGGTATGAAGGCCAGGGCGCCCACGATCAGGGCCACGCCGCCGAGGTGCCACCAGACGCTGACCGAGTTGAGCACGCTGACGAGGCGGACTCCGAAGAGGTTGAGTGCGGCGTGCAGCAGCAGGATGCACAGGAAGATCACGAACGTCAGGCCGGGGGTGGGCTCGACGCCGTACTGGAGGTTGAGGAACGCGCCGGTGAACAGGGCGGCGCCGTAGTCGATGCCGGCGATGGCGCCGAGCAGGCCGAGCAGGTTCAGCCAGCCCGTGTACCAGCCCCAACGGCGCCCGCCGAGTCGGTCGGCCATGTAGTAGAGCGCTCCCGAGGTGGGATAGGCGCTGGTCACCTCGGCCAGGGCGAGGCCCACGCAGAGCACGAACAGGCCGACGCCGGCCCAACCCCACAGCATCACGGCCGGACCGCCGGTGCCCAGGCCGAATCCGTAGAGGGTCATGCAGCCGGAGAGGACGGAGATGACCGAGAAGCTGATGGCGAAGTTGCCGAAGCCGCCCATCCGGCGGGCGAGGACCGGCTGGTAGCCGAGCTCTCTGAGCCGTTCCTCCTCGTCCCGCCGGGGCGGGGCCTTGCGGTCCTGGCGGACGGTCGGCGTGGTGCGGGACATGGGGGAAGTACCTCCGGGGGTCGTGAGCGGCGGGGACGTGGAGCGGGGGATGCGCGGTGGGACAGCGTGAACCGGTGGGGAGGCCACGGGGCGCGGGGCCCGCGCGCGGTCAGTCCAGGGCCGCCAGGCTGCGGGCCCGGGCCCGCACGAAGACCTCCATGGCCAGCTCCTGGTCGGCCGGGTCGCGGGTCCGGTGGGCCCACGGCAGGGTGGTCCAGTAGCGGCCGATCGCATCGAAGACCCGCGCGGCGTCACCGAACCGGTGGGCTCCCCACAGCGCGTGGGCGAGGTGGTTCAGGTCGAGCGGCGAGGCGCGGCGCAGGTCGCTGCAGCGGAACCAGGTGTCCAGGGCGTGACCGGCGGCGCGGACGGCCTCCTCGGCGACCCAGTGCAGGTCGAGTGCCTTCTCCTGGCCGCGTTCGCGGCGGTACCGCTCGACGCTGAGGTAGAGCGGCAGGAGGTGGACGGCGGATCCGGGCGGGGCCGAACCGGACGCCCAGTGGACGAAGTTGGCGGCCTCGGTCAGCGGTCCTGGCGTACCCGCGCACACGAACTGCAGCATTCGGTGGTACGCCTCGCGGTTGTACGGATCGCGCTTGTCGATCTGGGCGAGGATGCCCCAGGGGCCGCGGGGCAGCATCAGGGCCGGCGGCGGCTGCCGGTGCTCGTCCATCGAGCGGTGCTCGTCGAGGAGGGCCAGCGCCAATAAGCACACCCAGGGCACGGGGTCGGCGGGGCTGAGCTCAGCGGCGTCGCGGCAGGCGGCCCACGCCTCCTGCCATAACTCGCGCGTGCGGGGGTGGCGCGCCCGGTGGGCGCGGACGGCACGTTCCACGGAGACCCGGGTGTGCATGACGCAGGCGGCGACGCTCCGCGGCTCCTCGGACCGCCACGCCTGGACCACGTCGGATCCGGCCGCGACGGCGGCGAGCACCTGGGTGCGCTGGGTCCACAGCCCCCAGCCGTCCGTCCGGTCCAGTAAGTGGGCCATCGCCACCCAGCGGCCGGTGCGCAGGTCTTGCACGGCGGCCCGCAGGTCGTTGTCGTGGCCGGCGGGGTGGTACACGGGCCGGAAGTCGCCGCCCGCCATCACCTCGCCCCGGTCGGCAGGTAGTCGGGTCGGGCGCGTCTTGCGGTGGTGGTGGTCATCGGTCCTCGCATCGCATGGCCTTCGCGCCTGGTGATCGGCGATCACTATAGAGTGACTGTGAGCGTTCGAGTCATGAAACTTTTTCGAATGCAAGTATCAAGCCACATACAAGATGTGAATTTGCGTCAGAGCCAACACCGTGCGCGCAAACCGATCTTGACGGGGTGGCGTGCGCTGGTGAAGGCTGCCCGGAGACGATCGTGCATGCCGACGCCAGGGACGGAGTGGTGATGACGGGCCCGGTGCTCGCTGTGGACCAGGGCACCTCGGGAACCAAAGCCCTCGTCGTCTGCCCCGCACGCGGAGTCATCGGCTCCGCCGCCACCCCCGTCCGGCCCCGTTATCTGCCGGGCGGCCGCGTGGAAGTCGACCCCCGGGAGCTGCTGGATTCGGTCGTCGACGCGGGGCGCGCCGCCCTGGCCCAGGCCGGTGAACCGGTCGCTGCGGTGGGCCTGGCCAACCAGGGGGAGACCGTCCTCGCCTGGGACCCGGTCAGCGGTGAGCCGCTGACCGAGGCGATCGTCTGGCAGGACCGCCGGGCCGACCAGCTCTGTGCCGAACTGGCGCCGCACGCAGCGGCGTTGCAAGAGCTCACGGGACTGCCGCTCGACCCGTATTTCGCCGCGCCCAAGATGGCCTGGATACGTCGTCACCTCACCCGGGAAGGCGTCGTGACGACCAGCGACGCGTGGCTGGTGCACCGGCTCACGGGTGCCTTCGTCACCGACGCGGCGACCGCCGGCCGCACCCAACTGCTCGACCTCGACACCGCCGACTGGTCGCCCGCGGCACTCGACGCCTTCGGCCTCGCCGGCGAACCGCTGCCCGAGGTCGTCGGCGCGGACACCCACGTCGGCACCACCACCGCCTTCGGGCCCCCGCTGTCATTGACGGGCCTGCTCGTCGACCAGCAGGCCGCACTCCTCGCCCAGCGCGTCACCGAACCGGGAACCGCCAAGTGCACCTACGGGACCGGGGCGTTCCTCCTCGCGCAGAGCGGACCGCGACCCCGCCGCAGCAGCACCGGACTCGTCGGCTGCGTCGCCTGGCAGCTCGGCGGCGAGACCAGTTACTGCCTGGACGGTCAGGTCTACACGGCCGCGTCCGCCGTCCGCTGGCTCACTGACCTCGGCGTGATCTCCGGCGCCCGGGACCTCGACACCGTGGGCGCGACCGCCCCCGACGCCGGCGGCGTCACCTTCGTCCCGGCCCTCGCCGGCCTCGCCGCCCCGTGGTGGCGGGGCGACCTGCGCGGCTCGATCACCGGGCTCGGCCTCGACACGACCGCCGGGCACCTGGTGCGCGCGCTGTGCGACGGCATAGCGGCCCAGGTCGCCGAGCTCGCCGACGCCGTCGCCGCCGATCTCGGCGCGCCACTGGCCGCACTGCGCGTCGACGGCGGCCTCACCCGGTCCGCCCTGCTCATGCAGGCACAGGCCGACCTGCTGCAGATCCCCGTCGAGGTGTCCGCCCTCCCGGACGCCACCGCCCTCGGCATCGGCGCCGTCGCCCGGCTCGGTCTCGACCCCTCCCTCACCGTGCACGAGGCCGTACCGCAGTGGAAGCCGTCCGCCGTCTACGAACCGAAAGCCGGCGCCGGGCAGGCCGCCGAGCGCCGCGGACGGTTCCGGACGGCGGTGTCCGCCCTGCTCGACGGCCCGGCGTGACGGTCACCCGGCGCGGCCGGCTGCCCGGCGGCGACCCGTACGACGTGACGGTCGTCGGCGCCGGCGTCGTGGGCTCGGCCATCGCCCGCGAACTGGCCCGCCTCCCGCTGCGGATCGCCCTGATCGACGCCAGCGACGACGTCGGCAACGGCACCTCCAAGGCCAACACCGCCATCCTGCACACCGGTTTCGACGCGGTGCCCGGTTCCCTGGAGGCCCGGCTCGTCCGGGACGGGCAGCGGCTGCTCGCCGCGTACGCCGCCGACAGCGGCATCCCGGTGGAACCGGTCGGAGCCCTGCTCGTGGCCTGGAACGAAGAGCAGCTCGCGGCCCTGCCGGGCCTCGCCGACAAGGCCGTGCGCAACGGCTACCACGCGGCCCGCATCCTCCCGCCCGCCGACGTGCGGGCCCGCGAACCGGAGCTCGGACCCGGCGCACTCGGCGCCCTCCACGTCCCGGACGAGTCCCTGATCTGCCCCTGGACCACCACCCTCGCGTACGCCACCCAGGCCGTGCGCGGCGGGGTCGAGCTGCACCTCAACTGTCCCGTACGCGACATCGCTCCGGGCCGGCCGCACATCCTCGCCACCGGCCGCGGCCCGCTGCGCACCCGGCACCTGGTCAACGCGGCGGGCCTGTACGCCGACGAGATCGACCGGCTCCTCGGCCACGCGGACTTCACGGTGACGCCCCGCCGCGGACAGCTGATCGTCTTCGACGAACTCGCGCGCGGCCTCGTACGCCACATCCTGCTGCCCGTGCCCGACGCCCGCGGCAAGGGAGTGCTGGTCACGCCGACCGTGTACGGGAACGTGATGCTCGGGCCGACCGCCGAGGACCTGGACGACAAGACGGCCACCGGCTCGACCGCCGAAGGGCTCGCGCTGCTGCGGGAGAAGGGACGGCGGATCCTGCCGGCCCTCCTCGACGAAGAGGTCACCGCCGTGTACGCCGGGCTGCGCGCCGCCACCGGGCAGGAGGACTATGCGATCCGCGCGCATCCCGCCCAGCGCTGCGTGACCGTGGGCGGGATCCGGTCCACGGGCCTGACCGCCTCGATGGCGATCGCCGCCCACGTGGTGGAGCTGCTCGCCGAGGGCGGCCTGCCCCTGACCGGCGCCCGGGAGCCGGAACCGGTGCGGATGCCGAACCTCGGCGAGGCGTTCGCCCGTCCGTACCGCGACGCGGCGATGATCGCGGCGGATCCGGAGTACGGCCGGATCGTCTGCCACTGCGAGCGTGTCACCCGCGGGGAGATCCGCGACGCGCTCGTAGCGACCGTACCGCCCGCCTCGCCGGACGGTCTGCGGCGGCGCACCCGCGCCGGCGCCGGCCGCTGCCAGGGCTTCCACTGCGGCGCCGCCGTCCGCGCCCTGTTCGAGGAGTCGCGCCGGTGAACCGTGCGGAACGGACGGCCCGTACGGATGTGCGGGCCGACGTGCTGGTCGTCGGCGCCGGGCCGGCCGGACTGGCCCTCGCCGCCCGGCTGGCGCGGGCGGGCGCCGGACGGGTCGAGGTCCTGGAACGCGAGCCGGAGCCGGGCGGGATGCCGCGCCACCTGCACCACGGCGGCTTCGGCCGGCCGCCGCTGCCGGGGCTGCGGGGCCCGCAGTACGCACGCCGGGCGGTGCGGGCTGCGCTCGCCGCGGGGGCCGCGCTCCGCACGGGCGTGACCGCCACCGGCTGGGCCGGCCCGCTCACCCTGGAGACCACCGGCCCGTCCGGCCTGGAACGGATCACGGCCCGCGCCGTCGTACTCGCCACCGGCGCCCGGGAACGCCCGCGCAGCGCCCGGCTGGTACCCGGCTCACGCCCGCAAGGGGTGCTGACCGGAGGGGAGTTGTTCCAGGCGGTCCACACCTACGGACTGCCCGTCGGCCGGCGGGCGGTGGTCGTGGGCGCCGAGCCCGCGGCCCGCCACGCGGCGGCCACGCTCCGGCAGGCGGGCACGGAGGTGCTGGCGATGACCACCGAGCATCCGCGCGCCGCCGCCGTACCGGGGATCCCGCTGCTCACGGCGACCACGGTCGGCGAACTGCGCGGCCGGGACCGGCTGACCGGCGTCCTGGTCCGTCACCGGGACGGCCGTACGGGCCTCCTCGCCTGCGACACGGTGGTCTTCACCGGTGACTGGATCCCCGACCACGAACTGGCCCGCCGCGGCGGCGTCCCCCTGGACCCCGGCACGCGGGGCCCCGGCGTGGACGCCTCCTTCCGCACGGCCGCGCCGGGTGTCTTCGCGGTCGGCAACGCCCTGCACGGCATCGAGAGCGCGACCACCGCCGCGGCGGAAGGGGCCGCCGCGGCCGCCCCCGTACTCGCCCACCTGGCGGGCGCCCCCTGGCCGGGGCCCGGCCTGCCGCTGCAGGTCCGTGCCCCGCTCGTGTGGGTGACACCGAACCGCATCACGGCCGGCACCGGGGCCGCCGTCCGGCGGCCCCTGCTGCTGCGTCCCGCGCATTCCGCCGCCGTACCCGCGCTGACGGTCACCCAGGACGGACGGTTGCTGTGGCGGCGCCGCTCGCTGCTCGCGGCGTCCCCGTCCCGCTCCCTGCGCCTCGCGCCCGACTGGACGGGACGGGTGGATCGCGGGGGCGGCCCGGTCGTGCTGACCCTGACCTGAGTGCCCGTACCGGTCCGGGCGGGCACGGCTGATCACGTCGAATGGCGGCGCCGCGATCGCGGCGCCGC
>NZ_JBHYMC010000120.1:0-7544 GCF_042742535.1 Streptomyces sp. NPDC058880 | reverse complement strand
GCCGGGCGGCAACTCCCCCACGGCCCGACCCGGGCCGGCGCGCCGGCCCGCCGCCCGCCCACCGGCAACCGGGTGCGCCCGGCGCGGGACACGCCACGGCGGACCTGCCGCCACCGCCGGACGGCGGCCCACGCGAGGTGTACGAGGCCACCGCACGCGCTACCCGGCACCTCCTGGACCGCCAGGACCCCGCGGGCTGGTGGAAGGGCGACCTGGAGACCAACGTCACCATGGACGCCGAGGACCTCCTGCTGCGGCAGTTCCTCGGCATCCGCGACGAGGCCACCACGTACGCCGCCGCCCTCTTCATCCGTGGCGAGCAGCGCGAGGACGGCACCTGGGCCACCTTCCACGGCGGCCCGCCCGAACTCTCCGCGACCATCGAGGCCTACGTCGCGCTGCGCCTGGCCGGGGACCCGCCGGACGCCCCGCACATGAGCCGCGCCTCGGCCTGGATCCGGGCCAACGGCGGGGTCGCGGCCGCCCGCGTCTTCACCCGCATCTGGCTCGCCCTCTTCGGCTGGTGGAGCTGGGACCACCTGCCCGAACTCCCGCCCGAGCTGGTGTTCCTGCCGCCCTGGGTCCCCCTGAACATCTACGACTTCGGCTGCTGGGCCCGCCAGACGATCGTCCCGCTCACCGTGGTCTCGGCGATGCGCCCGGTCCGCCCCGCCCCCTTCGCCCTCGACGAGCTGCACAGCGACGCGTGCAGACCCTACCCCGCACCCCGCCTGGCCCCGCTGACCAGTTGGGACGGCGCCTTCCAGCGGATGGACAAAGCCCTGCATGTCTACCGGCGGTTCGCCCCGCGCCGGCTGCGCAGGGCGGCCATGGGCACCGCCGCCCGCTGGATCGTCGAGCGCCAGGAGAACGACGGCTGCTGGGGCGGGATCCAGCCGCCCGCCGTGTACTCCGTCATCGCCCTGCACCTGCTCGGCTACGACCTCGGCCATCCGGTGATGCGCGCGGGACTGGAATCCCTGGACCGGTTCGCGGTGCGGCGCGCGGACGGCGCCCGGATGATCGAGGCCTGCCAGTCCCCGGTGTGGGACACCTGCCTCGCCGCGATCGCCCTCGCCGACGCGGGCGTGCGCCCCGACCATCCCGCCCTGGTCAAGGCCGCGGACTGGATGCTCGGCGAGGAGATCACGCGCACCGGAGACTGGGCGGTGCGCCGTCCCGGACTGGCCCCCGGAGGCTGGGCGTTCGAGTTCCACAACGACACCTACCCCGACATCGACGACACCGCCGAGGTCGTCCTCGCCCTGCGCCGGATCCGGCACCCGGACCCGGTCCGGGTCGACGCCGCCATCGCCCGCGGCGTGTCCTGGAACCTCGGCATGCAGTCGAAGGACGGCGCGTGGGGTGCCTTCGACGCCGACAACACCAGCCCCTTCCCCAACAAGCTGCCCTTCTGCGACTTCGGCGAGGTCATCGACCCGCCGTCGGCGGACGTCACCGCCCACGTCGTGGAGATGCTCGCCTTCGAGGGCCGGGCGGGCGACGCCCGCACCCGCCGCGGCATCGCCTGGCTGCTCGACGCGCAGGAGCCGGACGGCAGCTGGTTCGGCCGCTGGGGCACCAACTACGTCTACGGAACCGGTTCGGTGGTGCCCGCCCTCACCGCGGCGGGCATCGCCCAGGGACACCCCGCGGTCCGGCGCGCGGTCCACTGGCTGGAATCCGTACAGAACGAGGACGGCGGCTGGGGCGAGGACCAGCGTTCCTACCGGGACCGCTCGTGGGCCGGGAAGGGCGCCTCGACCGCCTCGCAGACCGCGTGGGCCCTCATGGCTCTGCTGGCGGCCGGGGAACGCGACGGCAAGGCCGTCGAGCGGGGCATCGCCCATCTGGTCCAGACCCAGCGGGAGGACGGCTCCTGGGACGAGCCGTACTTCACCGGCACCGGCTTCCCCTGGGACTTTTCCATCAACTACCACCTGTACCGGCAGGTGTTCCCGCTGACCGCGCTCGGCCGCTACCTGTACGGGGAGCCTTCCGCCCCGGCAGGCTCGCCCGCCGGGGGGCCCTGATGTCCGGCGCCGAGGGTGACCGTGCCCCGCAGACCGGCCCGCTGCTCGTCGCCTGCGCGCTGCGCATCGAGCAGGCGGCTCTGCGCAGCGCGGGGCGCGGCTCCGCCCGCGGGCCGGACCCCGCGCGGGCCGGGGCGTACACCCTGCTGCGCACCGGGATGGGCCCGCGGGCGGCCGAACGGGCCGTGCTCCGGGCCCTGGAGGGGGCCGGGACGGAGCGGGCCGCCGTCCTCGCCACCGGGTTCTGTGCCGGGCTCGTCCCCGGGATGAGCCCGGGCGACCTCGTCGTCGCGGAGGAGACCCGCGACCCGCGGGGGACCGTCGCCTGTACCGGGACCGCGCTGCTGGCCGAGGCGCTGGCCCGGGCCGCCCCCGGCCGGACCGTGCACATCGGTCCGCTGACCGGGTCCGACCACGTCGTCCGCGGCCAGGAGCGCGCGCAGCTGCGTGCCACCGGCGCCGTCGCGGTCGACATGGAGTCCGCGGCGACCCTCCGGGCCGCCGTCCGGGGCGCCGGCCGGCCCGTTGCGGCCGTCCGGGTGATCGTGGACGCCCCGGAGCACGAGCTCGTCCGCATCGGCACGGTGCGCGGGGGAATATCGGCCTTCCGTGTTCTGCGTGCCGTACTGCCCGCGTTCTACGAATGGCACCGTTCTTCGCTGCTCCCCAGGAGGTGAGCCAGATGGCCATGCCGCTGCGCCAGACCATCAGGGTCGGGACGTATCTGCTCGAACAGAAGCTCCGCAAGCGGGAGAAGTTCCCGCTGATCGTGGAACTGGAGCCCCTCTACGCGTGCAACCTGGCCTGTGAGGGGTGCGGGAAGATCCAGCACCCTGCAGGGGTGCTCAAGCAGCGCATGCCGGTGGCGCAGGCCGTCGGGGCCGTGCTGGAGTCCGGTGCGCCGATGGTGTCGATCGCGGGCGGCGAGCCCTTGATGCACCCGCAGATCCACGAGATCGTGCGGCAACTGGTCGCCCGGCGGAAGTACGTGTTCCTGTGCACCAACGCCCTGCTGCTGCGCAAGAAGATCGAGAATTTCACGCCCTCCCCGTACTTCGCCTTCGCGGTGCACATCGACGGTCTGCGCGAGCGCCACGACGAGTCGGTGGCCAAGGAAGGCGTCTTCGACGAGGCGGTCGAAGCCATCAAGGAAGCGAAGAGGCGCGGATTCCGGGTGACCACGAACTCCACCTTCTTCAACACCGACACCCCGCAGACGATCATCGAGGTGCTCAACTTCCTCAATGACGACCTGCAGGTGGACGAAATGATGATCTCGCCCGCCTACGCCTACGAAAAGGCGCCGGACCAGGAACACTTCCTGGGCGTCGACCAGACCCGAGAACTCTTCAGGAAGGCCTTCGCAGGCGGCAACCGGCGGCGCTGGCGGCTCAACCACTCGCCGCTCTTCCTGGACTTCCTGGAAGGAAAGGCCGATTTCCCCTGCACGGCCTGGGCCATTCCGAATTACTCCCTCTTCGGCTGGCAGCGCCCCTGCTACCTGATGAGCGACGGTTACGTGCCGACCTATCGGGAGCTCGTCGAGGAGACCGACTGGAACAAGTACGGACGCGGAAAGGACCCGCGCTGCGCGAACTGCATGGCGCACTGCGGTTACGAGCCCACCGCCGTCCTCGCCACCATGGGCTCCCTCAAGGAATCCCTGCGGGCCGCCCGGGAGACGGTCGGAGGCAACCGGGACAGGTCGGCATGAGTCCGGCGGAAGGGGGCCGGGGCGGGGGATTCGACCTCGGCGCCCTGCTGGCTGCGCGCGGGGCGGAACGGTACGAGCTGCACGCCCGCCACCTCAACCACCAACTGCCCCGAATGCTCCGCACCATCGGCTTCGACAAGGTCTACGAGCGGGCCGAGGGCGCCCACTTCTGGGACGCGGAAGGCCACGACTACCTCGACATGCTGGCCGGCTTCGGAGTGATGGGCCTGGGCCGCCACCACCCCGTCGTCCGGCGGGCGCTGCACGACGTGCTGGACGCCCAGCTCGCCGACCTCACCCGCTTCGACTGCCAGCCGCTGCCCGGGCTGCTGGCTGAGAAGCTCCTCTCGTACAGCCCCCACCTGGACCGGGTCTTCTTCGGCAACAGCGGCACCGAGGCCGTGGAGACGGCCCTGAAGTTCGCCCGGTACGCCACCGGGCGTCCCAGGGTCCTTTACTGCGACCATGCCTTCCACGGGCTGACCACCGGCTCGCTCTCGGTGAACGGTGAGGGTGGATTCCGGGACGGCTTCGCACCGCTGCTGCCCGACACCAGGGTCGCGCTGGGCGACCTGGCCGCCCTGGAGCGGGAGCTGAAGCGGGGTGACGTCGCCGCCTTCGTCGTGGAGCCGATCCAGGGCAAGGGCGTCCATGCCGCCCCGCCCGGATTCCTGCTCGCCGCGCAGGAGCTGCTGCACCGGCGGGGAGCGCTCCTGATCGCGGACGAGGTGCAGACCGGACTGGGGCGTACCGGGGATTTCTACGCGTACCAGCACGAGCCCGGTGTGGAGCCCGACCTGGTCTGCGTGGCCAAGGCGCTGTCGGGCGGCTACGTGCCGGTCGGCGCGACCCTGGGCAAGGACTGGATCTTCAAGAAGGTCTACTCGTCCATGGACCGGGTGCTCGTGCACTCCGCCAGCTTCGGCTCCAACGCGCAGGCCATGGCGGCCGGGCTGGCGGTGCTGTCCGTGATGGAGGACGAGCAGCTCGTGGCCCGCGCCCGCACGACCGGCGACCTGCTGCGCGGGCGGCTCGCGTCCCTGGTGGGCGAGTACGAGCTGCTGCACGAGGTGCGGGGCCGCGGCCTGATGATCGGCATCGAGTTCGGGCGGCCCTCCTCGCTGGGGCTGCGCAGCCGCTGGGCGATGCTCCAGGCGGCCCGCAAGGGCCTCTTCGCACAGATGGTCGTGGTACCGCTGCTGCAGAAGCACCGCATCCTCACCCAGGTCTCCGGGGACCATCTGGAGGTGATCAAGCTGATTCCGCCACTGGTCCTGGACGAGCGGGACGTCGACCGCTTCGTCGGCGCCTTCCGCGAGCTCATGGACGAGGCGCACGGCGGGTCGGGCCTGATGTGGGACTTCGGCAGGACGCTGGTGAAGCAGGCCGTCGCGGCGCGCTGACGGCCCGCCTCCCTCCGGTGCGGGCCACGCCGCTCCCCCCGGGGCCGGCTCCGGCCGGCGGGTCAGACCAGGAGCCGGTCCCGCAGCCTGTCGAGGGTCTCGGGCGTCAGCCCGAGGCCCTCCGCCAGGTAGCGGTCCACCCCGCCCCAGATCTCGTCGATCGTGTCGAACGCGGCCATCAGGTACTCAGCGCGGGCGTCGAAGAGCGGCGCGAGCAGTTCCATCACCTCGGGCGAGCGGGCCTCGGCCGACTCCGCGCTGCGGCGCACCCGGTAGCGGCGGTGCGGGGCGTTGGACTCCAGGTAGTCCGCCACGATCGCCTCGCGCTCGACGCCGAGCGCGAGCAGGGTGACGGCGACGGAGAGGCCGGCCCGGTCCTTGCCGGCGGCGCAGTGCAGGAGGGCGGGGACGCTGTCCTCGGCGATGGCGTGCACGACCCGGCTGTGCTCGGCGGTACGGGTCCGGATGATCCCGCGGTAGGAGTTCGCCATCCGGGCCGCCGCCCTGCCGCCGCCCAGGACCGAGCGGAGCTGGTCGAGGTCGCCATCGCGGACCAGCCGCCAGAACTCCCGGCCGTCCGCCGGGTCCGAGAGCGGGATGTTGACGTTCCGTACGCCGGGCAGCTCGACGTCCGGCCCCTCCAGGGCGTGGTCGGCGCCGTTGCGGAAGTCGAAGATGGTGTGGAGGCCGAGCGAGGCGAGGAACGCTGCATCGGTTTCGGTGGCATGCGCGAGATGTCCGCTTCGAAACAGTCGTCCCGCCTTAACCCTTCGTCCATCAGAAGTCGGCAATCCGCCTACATCGCGGAAATTGCGCACTCCGGTCAGCTCCGGCTCCTGTATCTGCTGGGTCACGGGAACTCCTCCGTCTTCTGCTGGGGCGACTGTCCGAATTAAGCCATTTGGCGCCAACTTGCCGTATCCGGAGGCGAGATCGGGCACCGCCCCGTGAGGCAGATCATACGGTGACCGTGAGTGCCTGATCGTCCGGGCCGAATGGCCCGATGGGCGCGGCTGTTGGGGGAGCGGAATGGACGGAGGGTGACCGGAATTCCGGCAGTCCCTCATGCCTGTGAATCCGTCAGGGAATTCACGGCTTGTTCGGTGTGCCCACAAGGGATTACCTTCGCGATCGATCCGGGTGGATCGCCGAATCCTGCCGCCTCCCGGAAACCGCAACCGAACGATTTCGCGCGGCAGGAGCGGGGGAACCAGGTAGGCCGCCGTGCCGGAGATCTTTTCTCCGGTGCGGCTCGGGGTTAAGCGGTTCATGTCCCGCACATGAACCGCCGGGCATCTCCAGTCCGAACCCGACAGCTCACCTCGCAGGCGCCGGAGAGGAATGCGCCATGCCTGCAAAGGGTAAGCACCGCCGTCCCAAGTCCCTTCCCATGGCCCGCGGATTCGCGGTCGCAGGCACCGGTGGCGCGGCCCTCGCCCTGCCGCTGATCGGTGCGGCCGGCGCCCACGCGGCCGGCGCCCCGGCGGTGGTCCCCGCCGCGGTCCCCGCCGTGGCACCGCAGGCCCCCGCCGCCGTCCGGGTCGCCGCGCCGGCCGCCGTCCAGGCCGCCGCCCCGACCGTCTACACCGTCGTCCCGGGCGACTGCCTCTCCATGATCGCCGCCGAGCACCGCCTGCCCGGCGGCTGGGAGCGGCTGTACGAGCAGAACCGCGAGGCGGTCGGCAGCGACCCGTCGCTGATCCACCCCGGCCTGAAGCTGACCTTCGGCGGCCGCGGCGAGGCCTCCCGGGCCGGCGCCGTACCCGCCCCGCGCAGCGCCCCCGGGGCCACCGTGAAGACGGCCCCCACGACCGGGTCGAAGCCGGCCGCGCAGGCTGCCGTCCCGCAGGCCCGGCAGGAATCCGCCCCCGAGGCCCCCGAGGCCCCCGCAGCCCCCGTCGAGGCGCCCGCCGTGCAGCCGGCCGCCTCCGGCTTCGTGGCCCCGGTTGGTGGTGGCATCTCCACCCAGTACAAGGTCGCGGGCGCCATGTGGTCCTCCGGCTACCACACCGGTGTCGACTTCATCGCCCCCATGGGCACCACGGTCAAGGCGGTCGGCGCGGGCACCGTGGTGTCCGCCGGCTGGAGCGGCGCGTACGGCAACGAGGTCGTCATCCGGCACGCGGACGGCAAGTACTCCCAGTACGCCCACCTGTCCCAGCTCTCGGTCTCCTCCGGGCAGAGCGTCACTGCCGGCCAGGCCATCGGCCTCTCCGGCTCCACCGGCAACTCGACGGGCCCCCACCTGCACTTCGAGATCCGTACCAGCCCCTCCTACGGATCGGACATGGACCCGATCGCCTACCTCCGCACGAAGGGCGCCAGCCTCTGACGGCATCCTCCGGCGGAGCCCGGACACGCGTGGGGCCGGGACCCGAGGGGGGTCCCGGCCCC
>NZ_JBHYMC010000119.1:0-8379 GCF_042742535.1 Streptomyces sp. NPDC058880 | reverse complement strand
GGGGCGCCCCGGCCGGGGCGCCCCTTTCGCGTACTGCCGTGCGGCTAGGCCGACTTCTCGTGCGGGCCCTGGTCCTTCGGGACGATGCGCGGGACCAGCGTCGGGTTGACGTTGGAGCGGACCACGTCCGCCGTGATGACCACGCGGGCCACGTCCTTGCGGGACGGGACCTCGTACATCACCGACATCAGGACCTCTTCCATGATGGCGCGCAGGCCGCGGGCGCCCGTCTGGCGGAGGATCGCCTGGTCCGCGATGGCCTCCAGCGCCTCGCGCTCGAAGTCCAGCTCGACACCGTCGAGTTCGAACAGTCGCTGGTACTGCTTAACCAGCGCGTTGCGCGGCTCGATGAGGATCTGGAGCAGGGCCTCGCGGTCCAGGTTGTGGACCGAGGTGATGACCGGGAGACGGCCGATGAACTCGGGGATCATCCCGAACTTCACCAGGTCCTCCGGCATGACCTCCTGGAACTGGTCGCTGGCCTCGATCTCGCGCTTGGAGCGGATCGTCGCCCCGAAGCCGATGCCCTTGGCGCCGGCACGCGACTCGATGATCTTCTCCAGGCCGGCGAAGGCGCCGCCCACGATGAAGAGCACGTTCGTCGTGTCGATCTGGATGAACTCCTGGTGCGGGTGCTTGCGGCCGCCCTGCGGCGGCACCGAAGCCGTCGTGCCCTCCAGGATCTTCAGCAGGGCCTGCTGCACGCCCTCGCCGCTCACGTCGCGCGTGATCGACGGGTTCTCGCTCTTGCGGGCGACCTTGTCGATCTCGTCGATGTAGATGATCCCGGTCTCGGCCTTCTTGACGTCGTAGTCGGCGGCCTGGATCAGCTTCAGCAGGATGTTCTCGACGTCCTCGCCGACGTACCCGGCCTCCGTCAGCGCCGTCGCGTCGGCGATGGCGAACGGGACGTTCAGCATGCGGGCCAGGGTCTGCGCGAGGAGCGTCTTGCCGGAGCCCGTGGGACCCAGCAGCAGGATGTTGGACTTCGCGAGCTCGATGGCGTCTTCGCGGCCCTGCGCGCCGCCGTTCTCGCCGGCCTGGACCCGCTTGTAGTGGTTGTAGACCGCTACCGAGAGCGCCTTCTTCGCCGGCTCCTGGCCGACGACGTAGCTCTCCAGGAACTCGTAGATCTCGCGGGGCTTGGGGAGTTCCTCCCACCGGACCTCGGAGGTCTCCGCGAGCTCCTCTTCGATGATCTCGTTGCAGAGGTCGATGCACTCGTCGCAGATGTACACACCGGGTCCTGCGATGAGCTTCTTCACCTGCTTCTGGCTCTTTCCGCAGAACGAGCACTTGAGCAGGTCGCCGCCGTCACCGATGCGTGCCACGAGGTGCTTCCCCTTCGCCTGGGAGACGCCTGGTTCAGCGCTCCTGGTGCCTCATATCCGACGGTACCTTGCCGGGGGCCCCGTGCGGGGCCCCCTTGACGTGGTTCACATCGCCGAATCCGGCGGTGTGCCCGCGCCAACTGGCGGCAAGGGTCAGAGCTTGTTGCTCTTGCGGGTGGAGATGATCTGGTCGATCAGGCCGTACGCGAGGGCGTCCTCGGCCGTGAGGATCTTGTCGCGCTCGATGTCGTCGCGGATCTTTTCGATCGGCGTCGTCGAGTGCTTGGCCAGCATGGTCTCCAGCTGGTCGCGCATGCGCAGGATCTCGTTGGCCGCGATCTCCAGGTCCGAGAGCTGCTCGCGGCCGGTGCCGCCGGAGGGCTGGTGGATCAGCACGCGGGCGTTGGGCAGGGCCATGCGCTTGCCGGGGGTGCCGGCGGCGAGCAGGACCGCGGCGGCGGAGGCCGCCTGGCCCATGCAGACCGTCTGGATGTCCGGCTTCACGAACTGCATCGTGTCGTAGATCGCCGTCAGCGCGGTGAAGGAGCCGCCGGGGCTGTTGATGTAGATCGAGATGTCGCGGTCCGGGTCCATCGACTCCAGGCACAGCAGCTGCGCCATGACGTCGTTGGCCGAGGCGTCGTCGATCTGCACGCCGAGGAAGATCACGCGCTCCTCGAAGAGCTTCGCGTACGGGTCGTACTCACGCACGCCCTGCGAGGTGCGCTCGACGAAGCGCGGGATGACATAGCGGTTGTCCACCTGCGGGCCGGAGTAGAGGCCGCTCGCGGAGAAGTTGTTCTGCATCTGGGTGTTCACCATCCTGGTGGCGTTCTGCGGGCTGTCGGCTGCCGGGTACTGACGGGTGGCTACGGGGATCAGGCCCCGGTGCCGCCGCCGCCCGGAACGTTGGACGCGGCCGAGATGATCTCGTCGATGAGGCCGTACTCCTTGGCCTCCTCGGAGGTGAACCAGCGGTCGCGGTCACCGTCGCGGATGATCGCCTCGACGGTCTGGCCCGAGTGGAACGCGGTGATCTCGGCCATCCGCTGCTTCGTGCGCAGCAGGTACTGGGCCTGGATCTTGATGTCCGACGCGGTGCCGCCGATACCGGCGGAGCCCTGGTGCATCAGGATGTCGGTGTTCGGCAGGGCGAAGCGCTTGCCCTTGGCGCCACCGGTGAGCAGGAACTGCCCCATCGAGGCCGCCATGCCCATGCCGATGGTCACGACGTCGTTGGGGATGTACTGCATGGTGTCGTAGACGGCCATGCCGGCCGTCACCGAGCCACCGGGGCTGTTGATGTAGAGGTAGATGTCCTTCTCCGGCTCGGCGGCCAGAAGCAGGAGCTGCGCAGTGATCTTGTTCGCGATCTCGTCGTCGACCTGCTGGCCGAGGAAGATGATGCGCTCGCCGAGCAGCCGGTTGTAGACATGGTCGCCGAGGCCGCCACCGATGGACGGCTCACCCGCGGCGTAAGGCTTCAGATTCGTCACGTATCCACCTGCTCGTCTCCGACGGCCATGTGCCGTCTCAGCGTCTCGTTCTGGGGCGCGGTGCAGCCGGAGCGGACTGGTCCGCCGGCGCCCGGATACTCACGTGCCCTCGTATTCATGGACCCTAACGCGCAGGTCGGACAACGCCATCCCGCTTCCCGAACTGTTCGCTCGGAGCGCAAGCTCCGGCGGCCCCGTGGGGGCCGCGCGGAAACGGTGTGCGGGCGGCGCGGGAACCGCGCCGAAGGGCCCGGACGCAGGTCGCGTCCGGGCCCTTCGGGGCACTGCTCAGCGGGCTTTCGCCCGGGGTGTTACTTGGCCTCGTCGGCCTTGACCTCGTCGTCGCCGTCGACGGCGGCCTCGACGGTCTCGGCGGCCGTCTCGACCTCGTCCTCTTCGTCGGAGAGGTCCACGACGTCACCGTTGGTGTCGACGACCTTGGCAGCCTCGACGACGACCGCGAGGGCCTTGCCGCGGGCGACCTCGCCGACCAGCATCGGGACCTGGCCACCCTCGACGACGGCCTGGGCGAACTGGTCGGGGGACATGCCGGAGGAGGAGGCACGGCGCATGAGGTGCTCGGTGAGCTCCTCCTGGTTCACGCCCAGCTTCTCCTTGTTGACCAGGGCGTCCAGGACGAACTGGGTCTTGATGCCCTTGATCGCCTGTTCCTTGGTCTCGGCGTCGAACTCCTCGACCGTCTTGCCCTGGAACTCCAGGTACTTCGCCAGGTCAAGACCCATCTGGCCGAGCTGGTGGTGCTCCAGGTTGTGCTTGCGGGTGTTGACCTCGTCCTCGAGCAGCTTCTCGGGGATCGGCACCTCGACGAGCTCCAGCAGCTTCTCCAGGACGCGCTCCTGGGCCTGCGTGGCCTGGTCGTACTGCTTCATGTTCTCGAGGCGCTTGCGGCTGTCCGCCTTGAGGTCCTCAAGGGTGTCGAACTCGCTGGCCATCTGGGCGAACTCGTCGTCCAGCTCCGGGAGCTCCTTGGCGGAGACCTTGGAGACCTTGACGGTGACCTCGGCGTCCTTGCCCTCGGCGGAGCCGCCCTTCAGCTGGGAGGTGAAGGTGGCCTCGCCGCCGGCCTCCAGGCCCGTGACGGCCTCGTCGATGCCCTCGAGCAGCTCGCCCGAGCCGATCGTGTAGGAGACGTCGGAGGCGACGCCGTCGGGCAGCACCTCGCCGTCGACCTTGGCCTCCAGGTCGAGCGTGACGACGTCACCCTCGGCGGCGGCACGCTCGACGTCCTTGGTGGACGCGAAGCGGTTGCGCAGCTGCTCGACGGACTTCTCGACGTCCTCGTCGGAGACCTCGATGGCGTCGACCTCGACCTCGATGCCCGAGTAGTCCGGGATCTCGATCTCGGGACGCACGTCGACCTCGGCGGTGAAGGCCAGCAGCTCGCCGTCCTTCAGCTCGGTGATGTCGACCTCGGGCTGGCCCAGCGGGTTCAGGTCGGCCTCGTTGACGGCCTCGGTGTAGAACTTCGGGAGGGCGTCGTTGACGGCCTCCTCCAGCACCGCACCGCGGCCGAAGCGCTGGTCGATGACGCGGGCGGGGATCTTGCCCTTGCGGAAGCCCTTCACCGTGACCTGCTGGTTGATCTTCTTGTACGCCGCGTCGAGGCTGTCCTTGAGCTCCTCGAAGGGCACCTCAACAGTGAGCCGAACCCGCGTCGGGTTCAGGGTCTCAACGGCGCTCTTCACGGTTCGGTCTCCTTGTGGCTGACTGCTGGGGGATCTGCCGTCTCGCTGGAATCAGCGGCCCGGCGGACTTCGGCCCGGTACATCAGACACACGGGCACGCAGCTTGCATAGTAGCCGCAAGCGGCAATCAGCCCACAACGCGATCTTGTGGTGGTCGGGGTGGCCGGATTCGAACCGACGACCTTCCGCTCCCAAAGCGGACGCGCTACCAAGCTGCGCCACACCCCGTCGGTGCGACACGTAGGGTACATGCCCGGAGACCCTCTGATGCGCGGTGTTTCCAGAGCCATTTCGGACAGGCGTCGGCGCGGGCACGGAATGTGGTGTGCACGCGGCCGGAACGACCCGCTAGGATGCTGTCCGTGCCGCGGTCCCAGGACCTGCGGCGCACGCAATGCGGGCGTAGCTCAATGGTAGAGCCCTAGTCTTCCAAACTAGCTACGCGGGTTCGATTCCCGTCGCCCGCTCTCAAGCACGAAGGGCCAGGTCAGAGGACGTTTCCTCGACCTGGCCCTTGGTCGTTCCCGGGCCCGGGTACGGCACGGGCGGGTGCGGCGCACCGGCCCCCGCAGCCGCCTGCCGGGGATTCCGCTCCCGGGTCCGCGGGCCCGGCCCCTTCGGGGCGGCGACCCGGGCGCCCTGCGGCGTCATGCCGCCGGGCCTCAGAGCCTGATGTTCGCGATCATCGTCGCGAGGGAGTTGAGGAAACGGTTCACGTCGTCCGCGATCGAGCTGGACGCCAGGAAGAAACCGAAGAGGGCCGCGACGATGGCGGGGCCCGTCTTGATGTGGTTGCCACGGATCAGCACCACCAGGATGACCCCCAACAGAACCACCACTGACAGCGAAATGGCCACTTCTGATCACACCTTCGGTCGTCCCCTGGTCGGCCGGGGGCGCACGGCCGAGAATGCCCCCACATGGACCATCCTCCCACCAACGGACCACAGTCATACGCCCCGTGACGAAAGGCCGCTGTTCCGTTTTCGCCAACGGCCGTGAGCGAAGGGGCTCAGGGGGCAGTGAGGCCCAGGAGGGAACGGACATACGCATACTTCACGGACAGTCGTTCGCGGGTGGGGCCGTCCAGTACGGAGAGACGTACGGGGTCGGCGTTGTGCGCGAGGTCGGCCTCTTTGACGAGCAGGGCGCCCGGGGTGGCCAGGATGCGGGCCGCGTAGCTCTCGACGGGCTCGCCGGGCCGCTTGGTGACGGCGAGGACCATGTCCTTCACGGACTGCGGGAGAGCGGCGGAATCCAGCCAGGTGAGGCTGAGCGCCTCGTCCTCGATCGCGTCGTGCAACCAGGCCGCCGCCTGCTGTTCGGGCGTGCCGCCGCGGACGCGCACCCCCTCCGCGACGGCCGCGAGGTGCTCGGCGTACGGCCTGCCGGCCTTGTCGGTCCGGCCCTCGTGCGCACCGCGCGCCAGGGCCTCGACCTCTTGGAGGGTCAGGGAACTGCTCGTCATGCGATCTCCCTCGCCGCCGCGCGCAGGGCCCGGACCGTCCTGTGGACATCTGCCTGCGTCGTACGCCAGTTGGAGAACGCGGCGCGCAGCCCTGCGGTTCCCTCGTAGACGGTCGGGGTGACGAACGCCTCGGCGGACAGCGCCTCGCGCAGTGCGGTCAGACGCGCCGGGTCGGGGTCTCGGGCGAGGGTGAAGCAGACGACGTTGAGGCGGACGGGGGCGAGGAGGGTGAAGGCGGAGTCCTCCTCCAGCGCCGCGCCCAGGGCCCTGGCGCCGGCGATGTTGCGCTCGACGATCTCCCGGTGGCCCTGTCGGCCGTAGGCGCGCAGCGTGAACCAGGCGGCGAGGGCGCGCAGTCGGCGGGAGTTCTCCGGGGTGAGGTGGACGAGGTCGGGGTGTTCGCCGAGGGGCCCGAGGTAGGCGGCGGAGTTCTGGAAGACGCGGGCCTGCAGGTCGCGCCGGCGGGTGAACTGGACGGCGCTGTCGTAGGGGACGTTGAGCCACTTGTGCAGGTCGACGCAGACGGAGTCGGAGGCGTCGAGGCCTTCGGTGAGGTGCGCGTGGTCCGGGGAGAGCGCGGCGAAGGCGCCGAAGGCGGCGTCGGTGTGCAGCCAGAAGTCGTGGCGCGGGCGGAGTGCGGCGAGGGCGGGGAGGTCGTCGAAGTCGACGGTGTTGACGGTGCCCGCGTTGGCGACCACCACCGCCGGGCCGGGGGTGTCGGCCAGCGCCCGGTCGAGGGCAGCGGGGTCGACGGCCTCCCGGCCGGGCAGGGTCGGGACCCGGACGAGGGAGCTGCGGCCGAGGCCGAGGAAGGAGAGGGCCTTGGCGATGGAGGAGTGCGGGGCGCCGGACAGGACGCGGACCGGGCCGAGGGATGCGGCGCCGTCCTCGGCCGGGGACACACCGAGGCGCTCGCCGAGCCATTCGCGGGCGATGGCGAGGCCGGTGGTGTTGGACATGGTGGCGCCGCTGACGAAGGTGCCGGTGTGCGCGTCGGAGAGACCGAACAGCTCGCGGAGCCAGCCCACGGTCTCGCGTTCGAGGTCCTGGCCGGCGCCGTCCATCGAGGAGTTGGAGTTCTGGTCGTGGACTGCGGTGAGCCAGTCCCCGGCGAGCGCCGCGGGGGTGGCGCCGCCGGTGACGAAGCCGAAGTAGCGGGGGCCTGCGGAGGCCGACAGCCGTGGTTCCCAGCGTTCGCGGAACGCGGCGAGTGCGCTCTCCGTGCCGGTGCCGGGCCCGGGGAGCGGTTCGGGGGCCGGCGGCTCCGGGGCGGGTGGTACGACGACGCGTCCGTCCAGGGCGGCGAGCGCTTCGGCGGCGGCGCGGCGGGTGGCGTCGAGCAGGTCGGGGAGCCGGGCGAGGTCGGCGGCGAGCGTGCGGTCCATGGAGGCACGGTAGGACCCGGGCCGGCCGCGCGGGCGGGCCAATCCGGGACGGGTGGCCCGCCCGTACCGATCGGGCACCGCCCGGCGGGGGCGCCGTAGGCTCGGCGGATGATCGCGAAGCGGTGGGTGCGGAACGTGGTGGCCGTGGGCGTGGCGGGCGTGGTGGCGGGGGTCGCGGGGTGCTCCACCCCGCCGGCTCCGCCGCCCGCGCCGGGGCCGGTGCGGGCGGCGGAGCGGCCGGGCGGGACGGTGTCCGCACCGCCGTCCGCGTCCGCCGGGACGTGCCCGGAGGGCGGGGTACGGCTGGTGGAGACGGACGGGAACGCGGCGATGGGGTTGCGGGTGGCGGGCTTCCGACTGGAGAACTGCGGCACGGAGCCGTACGTGCTGGAGGGATACCCGCAGGTGTCGTTGTGGGACGGCCGCAACGAACCGGTGGACGTTTCGGTCCAGCACGGCGCGGCGGGGATCACCTCGGGCGCGCCGGACATCGACGCGCCGCCGCAGCGGGTGACGCTGGCGCCGGGCCGGGCGGCGACCGTGTCGATGGTGTGGCGCAATCTGGTGACCGACGCGGCGGTGGGGGCCGTGACGGCGCCGGTCGTGGAGGTCGAGCCCCGCCCGGGCGCGCCCCGGCTGCGGCTCCGGCTCGCCCGGCCGGTCGACCTCGGGAACACCGGCAGGCTGGGGCTCGGACCGTGGAGGGCGGCGGCCGGGTGACCGGTCGCCGGGCGGCCCCTGCGGCGGCGGGACACAGGCCGCCCCGCCACGCACCGGCGGCCGACCGGAAGCGCCGCGGGCGAACCGCGGCACGTCGGGGTCGGGCCGCAGCGGATGCGGCCGCCCGGTCTCCACGGCTGCTTTCGGGACCTCGCTGCCTCGCGCCGGGGGTGCTGGAGGGGGCGCCGGAGGAGGTCCGGGCATGCCGGACCTCGCGGCAGGGCGACATCGGGGAGGGGCCGGCCGGCCCGGTGCCGGTGACCGTCACCGGGC
>NZ_JBHYMC010000118.1:0-8664 GCF_042742535.1 Streptomyces sp. NPDC058880 | reverse complement strand
CGGTACGGGCGCGCCCCTTCGGCATGTCGGGACGCCGGACACCGGCTCCCGCAGGGCTCAGTAGGCCTCGGTGAAGAGGGTCGAGGCCCGCTTGTCGGTGGCCCGGTAGTCGTCCTTGCCGCGCTCGATCAGCTTGGCGACCTTCTCCAGCTCCGCGTGCATGGTGTCGGCCTTGGCCTTGTACTTCTTCTGCAGGGCGACGTACTCCCGGTGCGCCTCACCGTCCCAGGTGTCCGTGACGACCTTCACGGCCTGCTCCATCTCGGCCAGGTCCTTGAGGATGTTCCCGGAGACGACCCGGATGCGGTCCGCCATCTGCTGAACGGTCTCGTACCGGACCCGGGTCCCGTCGTTCGCCGTCATGTTCTTCTCCTTCTCGCTACGGCCTCGTGGATGGGGGCGTTGATCAGATGCCGTCGAGGCCCGAACGCGGGCCCGAGGCGGACGTCGGCTGGACGGCGTTCTTGAACGCGGCCCGCACCTCCTCGTCCTGCGCGTTGCTGAGGTTCTTGGTCTGCGCCACTGCGTTGTGCAGGACACCGAGGAGCCGGCGGATCTCGTCGTGGCTGTCGTTGAGCGTCGTCTGGGCCGTGATGAAGCCCGAGGCGCCCACACCGGTCCAGCCCGCGCTCACGGTGGCGATGATGTCGGCCAGCTCGCGGGCCTGCTTGGAGACGGCGGTTCCCGTCTCCTGGATCTTGTTCTTCGCCTGGACGACCGGATCGTCCGCAAGTCCGAAGGTGTTCGTGCTCATCGAAGCTCCTCACTTCTCAATTCGCCGGCAGAACCAGCGGATTGCGCAGCGGGGAGGGCGTGCCCGGCGCGGCTGTGAGTCACGCGCTCGGTGCAGTCCCCCTCCGCTTCACGCGATCCCCCGATCACACTCGTGAAGCTGCTGCCACTCTAGTCAGTTCACGAAACTGTCCCAACACCGGTGGTCTGCTTCCTCGGACGAACCATGGCTGTTCACTGCAAACGGCGTCGGCGGCTGCGCGCGTCGCGGACGACGGTCGCCGTGCCCGCGATGACGGCGATCAGGACGGCGCCGATGCCGAGAGCGTACGTGCCGTAGCGCTCCTGCCGTTCCTGGGCCGTCTCGGTGAGCCGGAGGGGTGCGGCCTGCGGCGCCGCCGCCGGAGCCGGGCCGGGGTCCGGGACGGGCGCCTTCGGGGCCTCCTGGTCCTGGCTGAGCGCGCGCACCGGATCCACCACTCCCCAACCGACGTAGTCGTCACGCCCGTTGACGGTGCGCTCGGCCGTGTTCTGGATCTGCCAGACGATCTGCTGGGCGGACCAGTCCCGATGCTCGGCGCGCAGCAGGGCAGCGACCCCGGCGACATAGGGCGCGGAGAAGCTGGTGCCGTTGTCGATGCACTGGCCGAAGCCGGGGACGGTGGAGACCATGTCCACTCCGGGCGCGGCGACCCCGATGAAGTCGCCGGGCTGGGAGAAGGCGGCGCGCTCGTTGTTGCGGTCGGAGGCGCCGACCGCGAGGACGCCGGGGAAGGCGGCCGGATAGGTTTTGCGCTTCTGGCCGCTCAAGCCATCGTTGCCCGCCGAGGCGACGACCACAATGTCGGCGGCGACGGCCTTCTGGACGGACCTGCCGAGCTCGGATTCCGCGGTCAACGGGACGTCGGTGTCCTGCGAGATGTTGATGACCTGGGCGCCCTTGGCCACCGCATGGTCGATCGCCTGACTCAGCGAGAGGGCGTTGCCCTTGCCCTGCCCGTCGTTCTGCCGGATGGGGATGATCGTGGCGTCCGGGGCCAGGCCGACGAAGCCCGTGCCGGCCTGGGGGCGGGCCGCGATCAGCCCGGCGACCTTGGTGCCGTGGCCTACGGTGTCGGTCGTGCCGTCACCGCCCTTGGGATCGACGAAGTCCCTGCCCGCACCGACGTCGACGGCGCCGCTGAGCTGCGGGTTCGCCCGGTCCACACCGGTGTCGATGACGGCCACCCGGACGCTCGCGCCGCTCTTGTCCTTGCCCTTGGTCTGCGCCCAGAGCTCGTCGAGGAGGAGCCGCTGGAGGGCCCAGGGGCGGTCTTCGATCTGCTTCTTCATGGGGAAGGTGCACTCCCCCGCGCCGTCCAGGCGCAGCCCGTACGGGGCGTGCGGCGGGGCGGTGCGGGTCGGGGCGGCCCCGGCCGCAGAGGCGGAGGCGGAGGCGGAGGTCAGGGTGAGGGCGCAGGCCGCGATGAGCAGCGCGCGCCGGGGCTTGCGGTTCTGGGGCATCGGCGGCTTCCTCACGAACCCTGGGGCTGGCGAGCGGAGTTGGTGTCGAGCCGGGGCCCCTTGGAGAGGAACTCCGACCAGGCGATGGGCACCATGGCCGGGGTGACACCGCCGTAGCCCAGCCTGACCTGTGCCTGGCTGGCCTCGGGGCGACCGTCCCCGCCCGCCTTGGACTGGTCGGGGGCGCCGATCCCGGACTGCTCGGCGTCGCTGTCGCCGTTGGCCTGGACGGCGTACCGCAGGCCGGTGTCGGTGACCAGGAAGAGGGAGCCGCCGGCCGTGGTCTGCTTGCCCTGCACCTGGGTGTAGAGCAGGCCCGTGCCGGGGGTGACGTACGCGCTCGTGCCGCTGGCCGTGATGTCGACGGGGTAGCTGGTGCCGGCCCAAGTACTCAGGGTTTGGTTGCCCTGGCCGTCGACCGAGCGCAGGACGTTGCAGACGGTGTCGCGGTTGTTGGACCCGCTCGTCCGGGTGCCTGCGGACGGCGCCGTCCGGTTGATCCGCTCGGTCTTCGCCTGCGGCCACCTGACGTCGCCGGCGAACGGGGTGGCATCCGGGTCGAGGGACTGGAGGTCGACCTCGCGGGCCTTGCCGTGCATGTTGAGGCCGTCGGTCGCCGGCGCCGAGATCAGCAGCCAGGCGACGAAGTCGGAGACCGGCGCGACCTTGCCGGGCAGGACCACATAGTGCTGGGCGCCGGAGCCGGTCTGGGCCTTGAGCACCATGCCGACCTTGTTGTCGGCGGTGGTCAGACCCTTGACGTCGGCGGCGGCTCCCGCCCTGCCGGGCAGGGGCGGGAAGGCCAGGTCGGCACCGGAGTTGAGGGTGCCGAGCCATTCGGGGGTCACCTGCTGCGGGGTGGCTCCGGTGCCGACCAGGGCGTTGGTCATGGTGCCGGCGGCCGGGCCGCCCTCGGGGAACCTGTACTTGGTCCCGCTCGCGTCGACCAGGTACCGCTCCTTGCCGGGGCCGGTGCTCTCCACGTACAGCGACTGGGTGTCCGCGAGCCTGCGCGCGTCGTCCGTCACGGACGCCTCGCGGTCCGCGAGGACGAAGGTGGCGGTCTGGACGCCGCGGCCGTTCCCGCCGGGCTGCTGGCAGACGGCCCAGCGCTTGACCTTGCCGGCCTCGGACTTGGAGGGGAGCCGGTCGGGGGCGTACGGGATGCCGATGATGGGGCCGCGTGGCGGCGTGCCTGCGTCCAGGACCTTGTCCTCGACCTGGACCACCTTGAACTTCTGCGGGTCCAGCAGGAGTCGGGCCGAGGCCAGGTTCAGCACCGGGTGCAGGCGGGTCTGGTCCTTGCCGTCCACCTTCGTCGTCAAGACCACGTACCGGGTCGTGGAGTCCTTGCCGACGATGACCCTCGTTCCGGGCTCGTCCCAGCCCTTGGGGGCGGTCGGCTTGAACATGCCCCAGGCGCCGAACCCGGCGAGCACGAGGGCTCCGACGATCATCCCCGGCAGGACCGCGCGCAGGGGACGAGGGGCTCCCTCCTCGGTACCCGTGGCGGAGGGCTGGAGGAACGCGGCCACCGTCCGCCGCTTCGCAAAGGTGTACGCGTTGAGCTCATCGCGTCGTGATGCCATGACCGTCTGCTTCTCCCCGCACGGCCCGGCCGGTGAGTACGGTCCCCGGGCCTCGATAGTCGGACCGGGCACCTACTATGCCTCTTGACGGACGGTACGCAGGGGCCGGGTAGGGTGAGGCAGCCGCTCAGGACCTTCCGCACCGGGGTAATCAGGGCTTGTTGGGGTGGATTGGGGAGGTTCCGGGGTTCCGCGACGGGTGTCGCGCAACGCCGGAAGTCGTCAGGTCCGGCCCGTGAGAGGGGAAGTGCGCGAGTGATGGCCACGGCGACGGAGCCGCAGACCGGCGCGCCCGCACCCGCACGAGGTGGGGTGGCACCGCATCCCCGGTCGAGCCCCGGCCGGTTCGGCCCGTTCCGACTGCAACAACTCGTACTGCTCCAGCTCGCGGCGGCCGCGCTGCTCGTGGCGTGGGTGGTCGACCCCCTGCTCCTGGTGCCGGCCGGTGTGCTGGCGCTGGCGCTGGTGGTCCTCGCGGTCGTACGCCGCCACCAGCGCTCCCTGCCGGAGTGGATCGGCGGTGTGCTCGCCCTGCGGGCCCGGCGCCGCCGGGCCGCGGCCTCCACCGTGCCCGCGGGCACCGAGCCGGGGCTGGCCCCACTGGTGGAAGCCGATCCGGCGCTGCGCACGCTGACCTTCAGCGATCGCGACCGGCGGCCCGTCGGCATGGTCGGCGACGGCACCTTCCTGACCGCGGTGGTCCAGGTGGACACCGACGCCACCGCGCTGCGGCCCGAGCGGGCGGCACGACCACTGCCGCTCGGTGCCGTACGGGACGTCCTCGAAGTGGACGGCATCCGACTGGAGTCCGCCCAACTGGTGCAGCACACCCAGCCGGCACCGGCCCCTCACCTGCCGGCGCAGTCGATGGCCGCGCGCAACTACGCCCCACTGCAAGCCCGCACGGGCACCCCGGCGGTGCGGCTGACCTGGATCGCGCTCAAGCTCGACCCGGAACTGTGCCCCGAGGCGGTCGCCGCCCGCGGCGGCGGACTGGCCGGCGCGCAGCGGTGTGTGGCGCGGGTGGCGGACCAGCTGGCGAGCCGGCTGGCCGGGGCCGGGTTCAAGGCCACCGTGCTGACCGAGCAGGAGCTGACGGCAGCTCTGGCCACGTCTTCGTGCGCGAACCCGATGGCGATCACCCAGGCCGGGCGCTCCGCCAGCACCGGGCGGCGCACCGAGGAGACCTCGCGGACCTGGCGCTGCGATGACCGCCGGCACACCACCTACTGGATCGGCCGCTGGCCCCAGTTGGGCGGCGCCGGGGCGGCGGCGCTGCCGCAGTTCGTGGCACTGCTGACGTCCATGCCCGCGCTCGCCACGAACTTCAGCCTGACGATGGCCGCTGCGGAGCGGCAGGGCGTGACGCTGACCGGACACGTACGGGTGACAGGGCGCAGCGACGAGGAACTTGTCGCTGCACGAAGGGAGTTGGAGAGGACGGCGCGGGGCGTGAAGACCGGGCTGGTGCGGCTCGACCGCGAACAGGTGCCGGGGCTGCTGGCTTCGCTGCCGCTGGGAGGCGCGCGATGAGGGGCGGTTTCGGGCTGGTCGGCCCGCGGCGGGAGCGACAGGTGGTGCCCGCAGCGGACCTGGACGCGCTGGCGGTGCCCGTCGGGGACGACGGCGTCGTGATCGGCGTCGACGCCGAGGGACGGTCGGCGGTGCTCGGCATCAACCGGCCGACGCCGTACGAGGTGACCCTGATCGGCGGGCTGTGGACGGCGCAGGTGCTGGCGCTGCGCGCGGCGGCCACCGGTGCGCGCGTCGCCGTGGAGACCGGGCGCGGACAGGTGTGGTCCGGGCTGGCCCGGGCCGCGGGCGGCGGGCAGCAGTGCGTGACCCTGCACGAGGTGGGCCGGATACCGCCGCAGGGCGCGTCCGCGGGCAGCCCGGTGCTGGTGATCCGCGACTGCGGGATGCGGCCGCCGCGCGGTCGCGTGGTGGCCGGCCCCTGGCAGTCGGTACTGACCCTGCTGCCGTACCTGAGCCCGACGGCGCCGAGGCTGCTCCAGCAGGCGTCACTCGTGGGCGTGCAGCGGGTGTCGCCGGACGAGGCGGAGCAGATCGGCCGCCTGATGCAGCTGCCCGCGCAGGCCATTGCGTCGCTGCCGACCCTGGGTGACGGGGTGACCCTGTGGTGCACGCCACGGGACCGGCAGTTCGTGATGACCCAGGGGACCGAGGCGGAGACCGGCCTGTTGGGCGCGGCCCGCCGCATCGACTGACAGGGCGGGCCCCGGGCGACCGCCTGCCCTCCCCGCGGAGCGGGACGCGGCGGACAGGGGTGGCGCACCCCGATTAGGCTGGACGCCGGCGTGGCGTGGGTGGACGCCGGAGCAGTGTTCGACAGACCAGGAGGACCAGTGAGCGGCGATCGGAACGAGAGGCGCGGCGGGACGTGGGACGTCCCGACGGACGATCAGTCCGACGCGGAGCCCGAGATGACGGGCGAGTTCACCATCGACTACACACCACCGGCCTGGTACACGCAGAGCACGGGGTCGGCCGCGCCCGCGCAGGTGCCGGGGCTCCCCGAGGGGAGCGGCTTCGAGCCGCACCGACCGTCGGACCTGGAGTCGCCCTCGACCATGCGGATCGCTCCGCCGGCGCCGCGGACACCGTCCGCCGGTACCGGTACGCCCCCGCCGTTCCCGCTCCCCGGCACGTCCGAGGCTCCGGCACCGGCCGCGGAGCTGCCGTACGCGGCTCCCGAGCCGATCACGGCCCCCGAGCTGCCGTACGCGACACCGGCACCGGCACCGGCGCCCGTCGAGGCAGCGCCCGAGCCGCCCGCGCCCCCCGCTCCGGCACCGACCGCTCCGGCACCGGCCGCTCCGACCCCGGACCCGTACGCCGCCGCACCCGCACCCGCACCAGCCCCCGCCGAGGCAGCCCCCACCCCGCCCGCGCCCACCGCTCCGGCCCCGACCGCTCCGGCACCGGCCGCTCCGACCCCGGACCCGTACGCCGCCGCACCCGCACCGGCACCAGCCCCCGCCGAGGCAGCGCCCGCGCCGCCCGCGCCCCCCGCTCCGGCACCGGCACAGGCCCCCGCGCCCGAGCCGTACACGGACCCGGCACCAGTTCCGGCCCCCGTGGAGGCGACTCCTCCGGCGCCCGAGCCCGCGGCGCCGTTCCCGGCGGCCGCGGCCGGGCCCGCCGTGGCAGACGCCGCTGCCTCGGTCCCCGAGGCCCCGGCTCCCTTCCCTGCGTTCGCGGCCCCGGCCGAGGAGGCCGCCCCGGAGCCGGCCGATGCCGTGCCCGCGGCGTTCGCGGCCCCTGCTCCGCCGGCGCCGCCGGCACCTCCGGCCGAGGCCCCGCCGTACCCCGCGCCCGCGCCCGCCGCGGAGCCGGCCATCGCCGCTGCCCCGGTCGAGGGGGAGAGCCCCTTCGGCGCTCCGCCCGGTGAACTGCCCCCGCTGCCGAACGCGTTCGCGCACCAGGGCGGCGCCTACGGCTTCCCGCCGCCAGCGCCCGCGCCGCAGCAGCCCCCGCAGCCCCAGCCCCAACCCGATCCCCGTAACGCCGGTCAGTGGCCCGTCGGCGGCCCGGGCCAGCAGCCGCCGCAGCCCCAGCCGCACGACCCGCGGTACGCGGCCGGCCCCACCGGCGGCGGCGCGCCGCTCGGCTACACCGCCGCCGTCGAGCTGTCCTCGGACCGGCTGCTGCGCAACAAGCAGAAGCCCAGGAGCAACAACAACGGCGCGGGCGGCGGCCTGTTCCGCTTCGGCGGCAAGGCGGCCGAAGCGGAGCGCCGCCGCAAGCTGGAGCTGATCCGCACCCCGGTCATGTCCTGCTACCGCATCGCCGTCATCAGCCTCAAGGGCGGCGTCGGCAAGACCACGACCACCACCGCCCTCGGCGCCACCCTCGCCACCGAGCGCCAGGACAAGATCCTGGCCATCGACGCGAACCCCGACGCCGGCACGCTCGGCCGCCGTGTCCGGCGCGAGACCGGCGCGACGATCCGGGACCTGGTCCAGGCGATCCCGTACCTGAACTCGTACATGGACATTCGCCGCTTCACCTCGCAGGCGCCCTCCGGCCTGGAGATCATCGCCAACGATGTGGACCCGGCGGTCTCCACGACCTTCAACGACGAGGACTACCGCCGTGTCATCGAGACGCTGGGGCGGCAGTACCCGATCATCCTGACCGATTCGGGCACCGGTCTCCTCTACTCCGCCATGCGCGGCGTCCTGGACCTGGCCGACCAGCTGATCATCATCTCGACCCCGTCCGTGGACGGCGCCAGCAGTGCCAGCACCACCCTCGACTGGCTCTCCGCCCACGGGTACGCGGACCTCGTCTCCCGTTCCATCACCGTCATCTCCGGCGTCCGCGAGACCGCCAAGATGATCAAGACCGAGGACATCGTGCAGCACTTCGAGACCCGCTGCCGAGGTGTCGTCGTGGTGCCGTTCGACGAACACCTCGCGGCCGGCGCCGAGGTCGATCTCGACATGATGCGACCCAAGACCCGTGAGGCGTACTTCAACCTGTCCGCCCTGGTGGCCGAGGACTTCCTGCGGGCCCAGCAGCAGGCGCCGCAGAACCACTGGGGGGCGCCGCAGCAGCCCCAGCAGCCCCACCCCCAGCAGCCGCAGCACCACCAGCCGCAGCCGCCGCCCCAGCCGTACGGACAGCCCCAGGGCCAGCCCCCGTACCAGCAGCCGGCCCCGCAGCCGGGGCCCTACGGCCAGCCGTACCCGCAACAGCCGCAGCCCGGCCAGCCCTGGCAGCAGCCGCCGCGCGACCCGCGGCTGGGCTGACGGCAGCGCCGTTCGGGCCGACCGCTACGGGCGAGGGCCCGTACCGCCCCGGGACAGGTGGCGGT
>NZ_JBHYMC010000117.1:0-8992 GCF_042742535.1 Streptomyces sp. NPDC058880 | reverse complement strand
CGCGCAAAAGCCGCCGACAACCCCGGCGACGACGGACGCATGTCATGCCCCACCACGATCGCCGACCCACCCACGACCTCGACGAAAGCACCACCAAACAGCTCCGCCAGCGACTCGTCCCACTCGTCCGGCACAACGCCACGCACGTCATACGCCTTGACGATGTTCGAAAGGTCGGGCATTTCCACTCCTCCACAAGGTTCACGGGATGACCAGGACCGGCTGTCTCCGGGACGCTACCCGCCCGCATCCCCGCCACGGCCCGTCCGCCCCCATCCCGCTGAGGCTTTGGCAGATCCCCGTCACCCCGGTGTGACGGCACCTCTCTCCCGGTACCAGGCGGCCGCACGGCCGAGCCGGGCGAGCGGGCCCGGACCCGGGTCGATCCCGGCGAGCCCCCATGCCGCGTCCGCGCGGTACCAGTGGTCCCGCGCCAGCAGCGTGAACTGCCGCTCGCTCACCCAGCCCGGGGTCGCGGCCAGCGCCTCGACACATCTGCTCCAGGGCCAGTCGGCGGCGGGCCGCTCCGGCAACACTCCCTGCGCGGCCAGCGCGTGCATGAGGTCGCGGTTGCGCACCGGCTCGGGGTGGTGGGCGTGCAGGACGCCCTCCGCCCGGGCCGCGGCACCTCCCCCGAGGGCGAAGGCCGCGAAGAGCCGCGCCAGGTCGTCGGCGTCGACGAAGGAGGCCAGTCCCGCTCCCCCGTCCCACTGTGCCGGTACCCGCCGGAAGGCATCGGCGAGAGCCGGCACGACCCACCGGTCCCCGCTGCCCAGGACCAGTCCGGCGCGCAGGACCAGGCCCCCGGCGGCGAGCACGGGCGCCTCCCCCGCCAGCCGGCTGGCGCTGGCCGGCGACACCGGGGCGGGGGCCAGCTCGGCCGCGTCCGCGCCCCGGTGCGGTCCCGGACCGTAGACCGCGCACGTCGACAGGTGGACGACGCGCCGCACACCCGCGCGCCGCGCCTCCGCCATCAGGGCCGCGGTACCAGCGGTGTTGACCGCCTCGCAACGGCCGGCGTCGGGTCCGATGTAGGAGGCGAGCGACAACAGCGCGTCGGCGCCGTCGCACACGCCCCGCAGGGAGGCGGGCTCGGCCAGGTCCGCACCGACCCGGTGCACGGAGCCCGGCGCGGCCGGTGCCGCCGTACGGGACACCACGCGCAGCACGATCCCCGGTTCCCGCTCCAGCAGGCGGCGCAGCACCGCGGAGCCGACGAAACCCGTCGCCCCGGTCACGACGACCTGGCGGCCGCTCACCCCTGCGGCTCCGCCCCGGCCGTCTCCAGGGTCAGGCGCAGGCCCTTGCGGGTGTCCTCGGTGGCGACGGCGGGCAACAGGTAGCGCCAGAGCGAGGCGATGCGCTGGGGCAGGTCGGCCCGGCCGGTGGAGACCTGCGAGAAGAGCTGGGCGCCGGTGAAGGAGCTGACCAGCACCCACGCCAGTTCGTGGTCGTCGACGTCCGGCTGGAGCTCGCCCTTGGCCCGGGCGAAGCGCAGCTGCTGGCGGAATTCGAGCACCCAGGCCTGGTAGGCGACGTCGTCACGGAGGCCGAACTCGCCCTGCTCCACCGCCAGTCGTACGCCGGCACGGAGCACCGGATTGTGCCGGAGCTGCTCCGCGAGGTAGAGGGTGATGTCCACCAGGCGCTGGAGGCCGTCCTCGCCCGCGGGGAACTCCAGGCCCTCGCCCTGCCCGACCATCACCGCGTAGGCGAGTTCCTCCTTCGAGCTGAAGTGGAAGTACATCCCGCCCTGCGTGACGTCCGCCCGCTTCATGATCTTGCTGATGCTGGCTCCGCTGAAGCCGAACTCGTCGAAGACCTCCGCCGCGGCGCGGAGGATGGCCGCCTTCGTCTGAACTGCCCTCAGTTGAGGGGCTCGTTGCTGCTTTCGTTCTGACATGTGCACCTAACCTTCTCGACAAAAAAAACGAACATCCTTTATTTTAGGACCCAGCGCCGAACAAGCACCAGCTCATGTCCGACGTTCCAGGGGGGCTCAACCAATGACTGTGTCAGCTGCTCACTCCACCTCGCCCGCGACCGCCTCGCTCAGCAGCGCGTTACCACGGGAATACGTGCACAAGAGCGCACACTCCGAAGTCCTGCTCACCGGATGGCGTTCCGTCGCTCCCGACGAGTACGTCATCACCGCCCAGTGGCCCCGTGCCCATAGCTTCTACTCGCCCGACGCGGGCCACCACGACCCGCTCCTCCTGGCCGAATCCGTCCGCCAGGCCATCCCGCTGCTCAGCCATGTGGCGTACGACGTGCCCTTCGGCCACCGCCAGATCTGGGACACCTTCAGCTACTCGGCCAACCCCGCTGCCCTCGTGGTCGGTTCAAGACCGGCCGACATCGTGCTCCACATCCGCTGCTCCGGCATAGCCCGCCGGGGACGCCGGCTGGCGGGCCTGACCATGCACGTCACGGCCACCCGGGACGGGGAGTTCCTGGGTACCGCCGAAGCGGCGTTCACCAACCAGCCCGAAGCCGTCTACCAGCGCCTGCGCGGCGGAAACGGCGACCTCGCGCAGGTGGCCGCCCGCGTCATCCCGCTCCCGCCGCCGATGACGCCCCGGCGGGTGTGCCGCGACCGCTTCCACGACGTGGTCCTCTCCCCGACCAGCTCGACCCACCGGGCGCAGCTGCGGGCCGACATCAACCACCCGATTCTCTTCGACCACCCCGTCGACCACGCTCCCGGCATGCTGCTGCTGGAGGCCGTCCGCCAGGCCGCGTACGCCTCCGCCTTCCCCCGCCGGGGCGTCCTGACCGACATGGAGATGCGGTTCTTCCGCTACGCGGAGCTGAACTCGCCCTGCTGGATCGAAACGACCGCGCTCCCCGACCGGACGGCTGCGCCGGACGGCCGCCGGCTTCCCGTGCGGGTCGTGGCCCGACAGAACGGCGAGGAGGTCTTCACGGCCACGGCGACGATCACCGCCATGGCGCCCGCGCCCCGGCGCACCTTCTCCACGCCCTGACCCTTCCCCGCCCCACGTGTACGACAGAAGGCGCCCGCCCGGGTTCTGCCCGGCGGGCGCCTTCCGTTCGTCCTCGGCCGCCCCGCCTCCGATCCCCCGGACCCGTCCGAGCGCACCGGACGTGAGCGGGCGTCACGCACCGCGGGGCCGCCTTCGTACGCCGCGGACCGCCCGGGACCTCGGGCCCCGGCCCGTCGCGCAGGCGTAGGCGTAGGCGTAGGCGTAGGCACCCGCGTACCCGGGGCAGGCTGGCAGGGGGCTCCCCGTCACCCCGTCAGTATGTTCCCGGCGCGACCGCCCCAGGCCGCCCACCTGTCCACACGCCCGCCAGTCCGTCTCCAGGAGGTCCATGTGTCTGCCGCATCGAGTTACGCGTCCGGGGTCTGCGAAGTGCCGCTGCTCGGTGACACCATCGGCGAGAACCTGGACCGGACGGTACGCAGGTTCCCCGACCGCGATGCCCTCGTCGACGTGGCCGCCGGCCGCCGGTGGACGTACGCAGAGCTGGCCGCCGACGTCGACGCCCTCGCGCTCGGTCTGCTCGACCTCGGCATCGCCAAGGGCGACCGCGTCGGAATCTGGGCCCCCAACCGCGCGGAGTGGACACTGGTGCAGTACGCCACCGCCCGGATCGGCGCGGTCCTCGTCACGGTGAACCCCGCCTACCGCTCCCACGAACTGGAGTACGTGCTGCGGCAGTCCGGCATCCGGCTGCTGGCCGCCGCCGACCGCTTCAAGACCTCCGACTACACCGCCATGATCGAGGAGGTGCGCCCTCGGTGCCCCACCCTGGAGTTCGTGGCCGTGCTCGGCGGTCCCCTGTGGGACTCCCTACTGGAGCGCGGCCGCCGGGGCGACCCGGCAGACCTGGCCCGTGCGCAGGCCTCGCTCAGCCCGGACGACGCCATCAACATCCAGTACACGTCGGGGACCACCGGATTCCCCAAGGGCGCGACCCTCTCGCACCACAACATCCTGAACAACGGCTTCTTCGTGGGCGAGCTGTGCCATTACACCGAGCAGGACCGGGTCTGCATCCCGGTGCCGTTCTACCACTGCTTCGGCATGGTCATGGGCAACCTCGCCTGCACCAGCCACGGTGCCGCCATGGTGATCCCCGCGCCGTCCTTCGACCCGGCGGCCACCCTGGCCGCGGTGGAGTCGGAGAGGTGCACCTCGCTCTACGGGGTCCCCACGATGTTCATCGCCGAACTGGCGCAGCCCGGCCTCGACTCCTACGACCTGTCCAGCCTGCGCACCGGGATCATGGCGGGCTCGCCGTGCCCGGTCGAGGTCATGCGGGAGGTCATCGGGCGCATGGGCATGACCGAGGTGTCCATCTGCTACGGGATGACCGAGACCTCGCCGGTGTCGACGCAGACCCGCGCAGACGACTCCGTCGAGCGCCGGGTGTCCACCGTGGGCCGCGTCGGGCCGCACCTGGAGGTGAAGGTGGTCGATCCGCGGACCGGGCGGACGGTCCCCCGCGGTGAACCGGGTGAACTGTGTACGCGCGGCTACTCGGTGATGCTCGGCTACTGGGAGGAGCCCGAGCGCACCGCGGAGGCCGTCGACGCCGCCCGCTGGATGCACACGGGCGACCTGGCCGTGATGGACGACGATGGCTACCTCAGCATCACCGGCCGGATCAAGGACATGGTGATCCGCGGTGGGGAGAACCTCTACCCGCGCGAAATCGAGGAGTTCCTCCACACGCACCCGGACGTCGTCGACGTCCAGGTGATCGGGGTGCCCGACCCCAAGTACGGGGAGGAGCTGATGGCGTGGGTGCGGATGCGCGAGGGCGCCGAGCCGCTGACCGCGGACGCAGTCCGCGCGTACTGCGCGGGCAGGCTGGCCCACTTCAAGATCCCGCGCTACGTGCACGTCGTGGAGGAGTTCCCCATGACCGTCACCGGGAAGGTCCGCAAGGTGGAAATGCGCCAGGAGGCGCTCCGCCTGCTGGAACTTCCCTCCTAGAACGGCGCGTTGCGGCTCACGCCCCGGCTGCCCCTCATCGATGATCTTCCTGGGGCGTCGGGGCCGTGCCACCCGGCCCGCCGCGACGCCCCGCCCTTCCCTGCCGACTGACCACCGACCAGAGGAACACCGTGCCACTGCCCGTGAACCGCCGTCTCGCCCTGACCGCCGCCCTGCTCGCCGTGACGGCCGCGATCGCGCCCGCGACCACCGCCCGGGCCGCCGACCGCTCCCCCGACCTCGAAGCGCTCACCCAGGCGCTGCGGAACACGACCGCCGCCGGCGCGCCCGGCGCCATGGCCCGGTTCAGCGGCCCCGACGGAGTCCGCACCCGGACCGTCGGCGTTCGCGACAGGAGCTCGGGCGCCGCCATGGACCCGCGGGCCCGCTTCCGGATCGGTAGCGTCAGCAAGACCTTCTCCTCGGTGGTTCTGCTCCAGCTGGTCGGCGAGAAGAAGATCGAACTGGACGCCCCGGTCAACCGATACCTGCCCGGCCTGCTGCCCGACGGGCGGATCACCGTGCGCCACCTGCTGACCCACCGCAGCGGCCTCGCGGACTACACCGACGCCATGTTCGAGCACACCGTCCCCGGCTTCGAGGCCGTGCGCAACCGGGTGTTCAGCTACCAGGAGCTGCTGGACCTCTCGCTGCGCGAGCCCAGGACGACCGAGCCCGGCGTGGCGTACGCCTACTCGAACACCAACTTCGTCGTGGTCGGGATGCTGATCGAGAAGACCACGGGCAACCAGGTGGGCAAGGAGTACGAACGGCGCATTTTCAAGCCCCTGGGCCTGCGCGACACCTCCTACGTACACCCCGACACCAGGATCAGGGGGTTGCACGCCCGCGGCTACCTCCACCCCGACGAGGCCGGGGCTCCGCTGGTCGACTCCACCGAGCAGACGGTGTCGTGGGCCCAGTCCGCCGGAGCGGTGATCTCCAGCCCGGCGGACCTGAACACCTTCACGTCCGCACTGCTCGGCGGCCGGCTGCTGGCCCCGCCGCTGCTGGACGCCATGGTCACCGCGACCCCGACGGACGCCACGAACACCCGGTTCTACGGGCTGGGTCTGCGCCGCTACGACCTCTCCTGCGGCACCTCGGTCTACGGCCACACGGGCACGGTGCAGGGCTTCTACACGTACGCCTTCTCCACCCGCGACGGCCGGCGCAGCCTCTCGGCGATGGCCAACACCTCCAACAGGGGTGCGGCCAACACGGCGCTCGGCGGCACCCTCGAAGCCGCGTTCTGCGGCATGCAGGCCGAGAAGAAGGGCGCGCGCGGCTTCGGCGTCGCCCCGGCCGAGGTGGACCTGCCCGAGCGCAACACGCGCTGACGCTCCGCCCGGCCCGGCACCGCCCCGGCGGCTCAGCCGGTGCCCACCGCCTCGTCGCAGGCGGGGCAGACCCGGTCCGCGTACCCGTCCTCGTACCAGGTCGGGCCGGGCCGCTCCGCGGGCGTCCGCGGAGCGGCCCGCATCGCGAAGGTGTCCCTGCCGCAGTAGGTCCGCGGTCCGGGGACACCGGGCATCCCGGGCGCGGCGGGCGCCGCGTGGACGCGCACGACCGCCGCCTCTCCGCCCGCGCCGCCGGCCCCTCCGGCGTGCGCCGCCGCCGGATCCTCCACCTCGTACACCACGGCCATCCCACTCATACCCCGACGGTAGGCGGTCCCGTGGCTCACGTCGTCCGGCCACGCCGGACGGGCCCGTCCCCGCCCGGTCACGCGAGCGTGCGCCTGACGAATCATCAGGTCATCTGTCCCGGACTCTTGACTCCGTCGACGACAGTGGCGATTCTCGACCCACCGTTTGCGGGTTCATGACAATTTCAAGGCCTTCCGCGGCCGTCGCGTCCCCGAACGGGTCCGGCATCTCCTCCACCGCGCCATCCGCTGACCGAAGACGTGAGTGATGACCATTTCCCGAGACAAGCACCCCAGGCGCAGCCCGATCGCGGTCCTGTCATTGCTCCTCGCCGTGGTGGCGATGGTGCTCGGCCCCGTGCCCAGCTCCGCCGCAGACCCCGGCTGGTGGAATCCGGTGGCACGGCCCGCACCCGACTCCGAGATCAACGTCACCGGTGAACCCTTCAAGGGCACCGATTCCCAGGGACGGGTCCGCGGATTCGTCGACGCCCACGACCACCTGATGTCCAACGAGGGCTTCGGCGGACGCCTCATCTGCGGAAAGCCCTTCTCCGAGAGGGGCGTGGCCGACGCTCTCAAGGACTGCCCCGAGCACTACCCCGACGGCACCCTGGCGATCTTCGACTTCATCACCAAGGGTGGCGACGGCAAGCACGACCCGAACGGCTGGCCGACCTTCAAGGACTGGCCCGCCCACGACTCGCTCACCCACCAGCAGAACTACTACGCGTGGGTCGAACGCGCCTGGCGCGGCGGCCAGCGCGTGCTCGTCAACGACCTCGTCACCAACGGCGTGATCTGCTCGGTCTACTTCTTCAAGGACCGCGGCTGCGACGAGATGACCGCCATCCGGCTCGAAGCCCAGAAGACGTACGACATGCAGTCCTACATCGACACGATGTACGGCGGCCCCGGGAAGGGCTGGTTCCGGATCGTCACCGACTCCGCCCAGGCCCGTGAGGTCGTCAAACAGGGCAAGCTGGCCGTCGTCCTCGGCGTCGAGACCTCCGAGCCGTTCGGCTGCAAGCAGATCCTGGACTTCGCGCAGTGCAGCAAGGACGACATCGACCGGGGCCTCGACGAGCTGCACCGGCTGGGCGTGCGGAGCATGTTCCTCTGCCACAAGTTCGACAACGCCCTGTGCGGGGTCCGGTTCGACCAGGGCGCCCTCGGCACCGCGATCAACGTCGGCCAGTTCCTGTCGACGGGCACCTTCTGGAAGACGGAGAAGTGCACCGGCCCGCAGCACGACAACCCCATCGGGCTCGCGGCCGCTCCCGCGGCGCAGCAGGAGCTCCCCGCGGGCGTCTCCGTGCCCTCGTACGCGGCGGACGCGCAGTGCAACACGCGCGGCCTGACCGAGCTCGGCGAGTACGCAGTGCGCGGGATGATGAAACGCAAGATGATGCTCGAAATCGACCACATGAGCGTCAAGGCCGCCGGCCGGGCCTTCGACATCCTGGAGTCGGAGTCCTACCCGGGCGTCATCTCCTCGCACAGCTGGATGGACGACAACTGGACCGAGCGGCTCTACAAGCTCGGCGGGTTCGTCGCCCAGTACATGGGCGGGGCCGAGGGCTTCAGTGCCGAGGCCAAGGCCAAGAACGCCCTGCGCGACAAGTACGGCGTCGGCTACGGCTACGGCACCGACATGAACGGCGTCGGCGGCTGGCCCGGGCCGCGCGGGGCCGACACCCCGAACCCGGTCCGCTACCCGTTCCGCAGCGTCGACGGCGGCTCCGTCATCGACCGGCAGACCACCGGACAGCGCACCTGGGACCTCAACACCGACGGTGCCTCGCACTACGGCCTGGTGCCGGACTGGATCGAGGACCTCCGGATCGTCGGCGGCCAGGACGTGGTCGACGACCTCTTCCGCGGCGCCGAGTCCTACCTCACCACGTGGGGTTCGTCCGAGAAGCACAAGGCCGGAGTGAACCTCGCCGCGGGCGCGTCCGCCACGGCCAGCTCGTCGGAGTGGAACCCGTTCACGAGCTACGCCCCCTCGCGGGCCGTCGACGGGAACACGAGCACCCGCTGGGCGAGCAACTGGAGCGACGACCAGTGGATCAAGATCGATCTCGGATCGGCCCACCTGGTCAAGCGCGTCACCCTCGACTGGGAGCGGGCGCACGGGCGGGCCTACCGCATCGAGCTGTCGAACGACGGCACCACCTGGCAGTCGGCATGGTCCACCACCACCGGTGACGGCGGTCTGGACACGGCCCTGTTCACCGGCACCACGGCCCGCTACGTTCGCGTCCACGGGGTGCAGCGCGGCACGCAGTGGGGGTACTCGCTCTACGAGGTCGGGGTCTACAGCAGCTGACTCGTGCTCACGCCCCGCGTCCGGGGCCGGCCGGATCCGCCGATC
>NZ_JBHYMC010000116.1:0-9056 GCF_042742535.1 Streptomyces sp. NPDC058880 | reverse complement strand
GCTCCCGCAACCCCGAAAGATCACCACGCTCAACGCCCACGGTCCTCGCAACTCCCACAGATCGCGGGTGTTGCGAGGACCGCTAGAACCCAAGCGTGCAGGGGCCCTCACCCGTGAGGAGGTCTCGGCGATGCCGTCGTGCCGGCGCTCCCGGCACGCGGCAGCGGTCAGCCGTAGGGTGCCGGCAGCGGCCCGGCTACTGCTTGGCCGGCGTGTACGGCGCCAGGTCCGCCGCAAGCTCCTGGTGGACGCGTGCCTTGAGCAGAGTGCCCTCCGGGGTGTGCTCCTCGGAGATCACCTCGCCCTCGGCGTGCGCCTTGGCAACCAGCGAACCGCGGGTGTACGGCACCAGGGCCTCCACCTCGACCTCGGGCCGAGGCAGCTCGGAGTCGATGAGCGCGAGGAGTTCCTCGATGCCCATGCCCGTGCGGGCCGAGACGGCGATGGAGTGGCGCTCGATCCGCAGCAGCCGCTGCAGGACCAGCGGGTCCGCGGCGTCGGCCTTGTTGATCACCACGATCTCGGGCACGTTCACCGCGCCGACCTCGCGGATCACCTCGCGCACCGCCGCCAGCTGCTCCTCCGGAGCCGGGTGGGAACCGTCGACGATGTGCAGGATGAGGTCGGAGTCGCCGACCTCCTCCATCGTGGAGCGGAACGCCTCGACGAGGTGGTGGGGCAGGTGCCGGACGAATCCGACGGTGTCGGCGAGGGTGTAGATCCGGCCGCTGGGTGTCTCGGCCCGGCGCACGGTCGGGTCGAGGGTGGCGAACAGCGCGTTCTCCACCAGTACGCCCGCGCCCGTGAGACGGTTGAGCAGTGAGGACTTGCCCGCGTTGGTGTAACCGGCGATGGCGACCGAGGGCACCTTGTTGCGGCGCCGTTCCTGCCGCTTGATGTCACGGCCGGTCTTCATCTCCGCGATCTCCCGGCGCATCTTCGCCATCTTCTCGCGGATGCGTCGCCGGTCGGTCTCGATCTTGGTCTCACCGGGGCCTCGGGTGGCCATGCCGCCACCGCCGCCGCCGCCCATCTGCCGCGACAGCGACTGACCCCAGCCGCGCAGCCGGGGCAGCATGTACTGCATCTGCGCGAGTGCGACCTGCGCCTTGCCCTCTCGGGACTTGGCATGCTGGGCGAAGATGTCGAGGATCAGGGCGGTCCGGTCGACCACCTTGACCTTGACGACGTCTTCGAGGGCAATGAGCTGGCCGGGGCTGAGCTCACCGTCGCAGACGACGGTGTCGGCGCCGCTCTCCATGACGATGTCGCGCAGCTCGCGGGCCTTGCCGGAACCGATGAAGGTGGCCGGGTCCGGCTTGTCACGGCGCTGGATCACGCCGTCCAGTACGAGAGCGCCCGCCGTCTCGGCGAGGGCGGCGAGCTCCGCGAGGGAGTTCTCCGCGTCCTGCACGGTGCCCGAGGTCCAGACGCCGACGAGGACCACGCGCTCCAGGCGGAGCTGTCGGTACTCGACTTCGGTGACGTCTTCGAGCTCGGTGGAGAGACCGGCGACGCGGCGCAGGGCCGCGCGCTCGGAGCGGTCGAACTGGTCGCCGTCCCGGTCTCCGTCGATCTCGTGGCTCCAGGCGACGTCCTCTTCCATCAGGGCATCGGCCCGAAGGCTCTCGGTGAAGCTCTGCGGTTCACGCGCGTCGGTCGCGTCCCGCTCGTCCTGGGAAGCGGAAGAAGAGGAGGTCATTGGATCCTTACGTCGATTCGAATAGCAGTGTCACGCCTGGCGGGGACACGGTGGATGTCACGTCCAACGTGTCACACCGCCCGGGGATTCCCCGAACGGACCCGTCGATGGTGACATGCCCGTTCGTAGGCGGTCACACCCTTTTCCCGCCGGGCGCAGCCCCGCCCGGCGCAGCCCCGCCCGGTGCGGCCATGCCCGGTGCGGCCATGCTCGGTGCCTGCTTGCCCCGCGCGGCCCGGTCCGCCGCCGGGGCGCTCCACTCCGGGTGCCCCGGCATCGGCGGGGTCTTCGTCCCGTACAGCCACGGCTCCAGGAAGGCTCCGAGGTCGCGACCCGCCTCCTGCGAGGCCAGGCGGACGAAGTCGGCCGTGCCCGCGACCCCGTCCCGGTACCGCGTGACCCAGCGGCGTTCGATCCGCTCGAAGGCGGAGGCGCCGATCTCCTGTCGCAGTGCGTAGAGGATCAGCGCGGCGCCGTCGTAGACCACCGGCCGGAACAGCCCGATCTTCTCGCCGGGCGCCGCGGCCTTCGGGGCGGCCGGGGGGCCGCCCGCCGCCCGCCACTGGTCGGAGCGCTGGTACGCCTCGCGCATGCGCCGCTCCAGGGAGTACGTGCCCAGGCCGTCCGCGTACAGGGCCTCGTACCAGGTGGCGTGTCCCTCGTTGAGCCACAGGTCGGACCAGGTCCGGGGGCTGACGCTGTCGCCGAACCACTGATGGGCGAGCTCGTGGACCATCACCGCCTCGACGTACCACTCGGGGTAGCCCTCGCCGGAGAACAGGCTGCTCTCGAAGAGCGAGAGGGTCTGCGTCTCCAGCTCGAAGCCGGTCGTCGCCCGCGCGATCAGCACCCCGTAGTTCTCGAACGGGTAGCGGCCGACGCGCTCCTCCATCCACTCGATGTGGCCGGCGGTCTTCTTCAGCCAGGGGTCGAGCCGCTGCCGGTCGGCGGCGGGCACCACGTCGCGCAGCGGCAGCCCGTGCGGTCCGGTCCCGTGGACGACGGCGGAGCGGCCCACGGAGACCTGGGCCAGCTCGGTGGCCATGGGGTGGCGGGTCCGATACGTCCACGTCGTGGTGGGGCCCGTGCGCCGGGCAGGGCCCGCCTGGAGGCCGTTGGCGACGGCTGTGAGCCCGGTGGGTGCGCTGATCCGGAAGGTGAAGAGGGCCTTGTCGGCGGGGTGGTCGTTACAGGGGAACACGCGGTGGGCGGCGTCGGCCTGGTTGGCCATGGCCAGACCGTCCTCGGTGGGCACCCAGCCGCCGTCCCCGCGACCGCGCGGGTCGCTGGTGTGCCGGACCGTGATCCGCAGCGCGCCGCCCTCCGCCACCGCCCGCGGTGGGGTCAGTACGAGGTCCTCCCCAACGCTCTCGAAGCGTGCGGGCTCCCCGTTCACCTCGGCGGACGCCACTGTGCCGTGGGTGAAGTCCAGGTTGACGCGCTCCAGCGGCTCCAGTGCCCGGGCCTCGATGACGGTGACCGCGTCGAGCGGGGTCAGGTTGTCCTTGTACGTGAAGGACAGGTCGTACGCGAGCACGTCGTAGCCGGGGTTCCCCAGCTCGGGGAAGAGGCGGTCCCCGATGCCCAGGGGCTTCGGCGGGGGCAGTACCGCGGCGACGAGGGTGAGGGAGGCCGCGGCGAGCAGGGCGGCGCGCAGGCGGGGCGAGGAGAGCTGCATCCACCACCGCTTACCAGCGCCCGCCGCGGGACGGCGTACGGCGCGCGACGGGGCCACCCGAACGGGACCTTCCGGCGCCGTACCGGCCTACGCCCGGCCGGCGCCGTCGCCCTACACGCGGCCGACGTCGTACACGCCCGGCACGTCACGCATGGCGCGCATCAGTGCGGGCAGGCCGGCCGCGTCGGGCAGCTGGAGGGTGTAGGTGTGCCGGACCCGGCCCTCGATCGGGGGTTCGACGGTCGCGGAGACCACCTCGACGCCCTCGTGGGCGATGGCCTCGGTCAGGTCCGCCAGCAGATGCGGGCGGCCGAACGATTCAGCGAGCAGGGTGACCCGGCAGTCCGCGGTGGCCCGCCAGTGCACGGCGACGGAGGTGCGGCCCACGGCGCGCATCCGGGCCACGGCCGCGCACTGGACCCGGTGCACGGTGACGGCTCCGCCGCGGACGACGAATCCGGCGACGGCGTCCGGCGGGACCGGGGTGCAGCACCCGGCCATCCGGACGGTGGCGTCCGGCAGGTCGGCCACGGCGTTGGCCCCGCCGCCCCGGGCTCCGACCACCGACAGCGGCGCCCGCGCGGCCGAGGTGGTGGCCATGGCCCGGTCGGGATGGGATTCGAGCCAGCTGCTGATGGCGATGCGGGCGGCGGGCGTCCGGGCGTGGTCCAGCCACTCGGCGGCGGGTCCGGAGGAGGCGTCCTGCGCGAGCAGCAGCTGGACGGTGTCACCGTCGGACAGCGGTGAGGACAGTGAGGCGAGGCGCCCGTTGACGCGGGCGCCGATGCAGCCGTGGGCCGCCTCTCCGTGCTGCGCGTAGGCGGCGTCGATGCAGCTGGCTCCGGCGGGCAGGCCCAGGGTGCCCCCGTCGGCCCGGAAGACGGTGATCTCCCGGTCCTGCGCGAGCTCGGCGCGGAGCACGCTCCAGAAGGTGTCCGGGTCGGGTGCGGACTGCTGCCAGTCGAGCAGCCGGGACAGCCAGCCGGGCCGGGTCGGGTCCACCCGCTCCTCGTACGGGTCGGCGGCGTCGGGCGTCGCGGTGGCGTCCGGCGCCGCGGTGGCGTACGGGTTGCCGAGCGCCACCACGCCGGCCTCGGCGACCCGGTGCATCTGTCGGGTCCGCACGATGACCTCGGCCACGTACCCCTCGGGGGTGGCCACGGCGGTGTGGAGGGACTGGTAGAGGTTGAACTTCGGGGTGGCGATGAAGTCCTTGAACTCCGAGACCACCGGGGTGAAACAGGTGTGGAGCTCCCCCAGTGCCGCGTAGCAGTCGGCGTTCTCGCCGACCAGGATGAGGATGCGCCCGAAGTCGGAGCCGCGCAGCTCGCCGCGGGTGCGGGTGATCCGGTGGACGGAGACGAAGTGCCGCGGCCTTACCTGTACTTCGGCGCCGATGCCCGCCTCCCGCAGGACGGTCCGTACGGAGTCGGCGATGCCGGGCAGCGGGTCGCGCTCGCCGGCGTGGGCGGCGATGAGGGCGCGGGTGCTCTCGTACTCCTCGGGGTGCAGGATCGCGAAGACGAGGTCTTCCAGTTCGGTCTTGAGGGCCTGTACGCCGAGCCGTTCGGCAAGCGGGATCAGGACGTCACGGGTGACCTTGGCGATCCGGGCCTGTTTCTCCGGCCGCATCACGCCCAGCGTGCGCATGTTGTGCAGCCGGTCGGCGAGCTTGATGGACATCACGCGGACGTCGTTGCCGGTGGCGACGAGCATCTTGCGGAAGGTCTCCGGTTCCGCCGCGGCACCGTAGTCGATCTTCTCGACCTTGGTGACGCCGTCGACGATGAAGCAGACCTCGTCGCCGAACTCGGCGCGGACCTGATCCAGGGTCACGTCGGTGTCCTCGACGGTGTCGTGGAGCAGAGAGGCCGTCAAGGTGGTGGTTTCGGCGCCCAGTTCGGCGAGGATCAGGGTGACGGCGAGTGGATGTGTGATGTACGGCTCACCACTTTTTCGCATCTGGCCGCGGTGAGAGCTCTCCGCGAGCAGATAGGCGCGCCGCAGAATGGACATATCGGCGTCCGGATGGTGGGCGCGGTGGGCCTCGGCGACATGGCCGATTGCGTCCGGGAGCCGGTCCCGGGACGTCGGCCCGAGCAGCGCCGCGCGCCCGAGGCGGCGCAGATCGAGCCTGCTCCGGCCCCGTCTGCGGAGCTCAGGGCGCACTTCGGGGTGTGCTTCGGGGTTCGTGGCCTCTGCACTCATGGGCACCTCCGGCGGCTTCGACCGGCGGTGGTGGGCATGGGGTGAGCCCTCAGGGCCGGTGCCTGATGTTACCGACCCCACCACGTGGCGCAGTCCACCTCTCGCACAGCGTGAAACGGATCACCCATTAGAGGGAGGCTTCAGGAGAAAGCCGTTTCGGTGAGCCAGGCTTCGTCGAACTCACCCGCGGCCACGATGACGGCCGGTCCGGTCATGTCGATCTGCCCGTCGGGGTGTTCGGTGATGACGAGCGTCCCGCCGGGGAGGTCGACGGTGTACGTGGCCGGCTCACCGGTGGCGGCGGGGTCCACGCCGTCGCGGCGGATGGCGGCGACGGCGACGGCGCAGGCGCCGGTGCCGCAGGAGCGGGTCTCGCCGGAGCCGCGCTCGTGGACGCGCATGGCGACGTGGCGGGGGCCGCGGTCGACGACGAACTCGACGTTGACACCCGTCGGGTAGGCGGACGCCGGGCTGAACGGCGGGGCGGTCAAGAGGTTCCCGGCGTCGTCGAGGCTGTCGACGAACGCGACCGCGTGCGGGTTGCCCATGTTCACGTTGCGGGCGGGCCAGCTGCGCGGTCCGACGCTGACGGTGACCTCGCCCTCGGGGAACGCGGCACGGCCCATCGAGACGGTGACGTCGCCCCCCTTGTCGAGGTGCACCCGCTTGACGCCGCCGCGCGTCGCGACCGTCAGGTCACCGGGCTCGACGTGGCCGGCGTACTGGAGGTAGCGGGCGAAGACGCGCACGCCGTTGCCGCACATCTCGGCGACGGAGCCGTCGCTGTTGCGGTAGTCCATGAACCACTCCGCCTCGTCGGCCAGGTGCGCCGCCTCGGGGTGCGCTGCGGACCGGACGACGTGCAGGACCCCGTCGCCCCCGATGCCTGCGCGCCGGTCGCAGAGCTTCGCGACGGCGGAAGCGGGCAGCTCGACGGCGTTGTCCGGGTCCGGGACGATCACGAAGTCGTTCTCGGTGCCGTGGCCCTTGAGGAAGGAGAGGGTGGTCTGCGTCACCCGCCCATGGTACCGAGCCCCTGCTCACGGGCGCCGGGCGACCCGTCGGGGGTCACCGGGGCCCCGGAGCCGGTCACGGGAGGTCCGGGACGGTCACGGGAGGTCCGGGACGGTCGCCGGAAGCCTGGAACGATCACCGCCGCCGGCGGCGGTCAGCGGAGCCGGGCGACCCGGTACACGGCGAGGCCTACGACGACCAGCGCGACCACGGCGTACAGCGCGGCCATGCGCCAGTCGGGGCGGCGGCCGCTCCCCCGGGCCGGGAGACCGGGCCATGTGTAGCCGACTCGTCGGGCGGCCATCATCCCCCAGCCTCCGGCGCAGCAGCTGATGAGGAAGCCGAGCATGGCGACCACGGCTCCGCCGTCACCGAACTCGAAGGCCAGGGGGAAGGCGAACATCAACGAGCCGGCGGCGGCGAGCATGACGATGGGGGCGATCTGCCACACGCGCAGGCGGCGCTGCGGCCGCAGTTCGACCTCGAACTCGGCTCCGGCGGCCGCCTCGGCCTCGGCGGTGTCCGGGGCGTCCGGGCCGTCCGAGGTCAGCCGCGCGGGGTCCGCGGGCAGCCCGAGGCCCGCGGTCCCGTCCGTCCCGCCGAGAAGCATCGGGTCCGCTTCCCTTCGGGTGTCGTCCCGCCCGGTGTCGCGAGGGCCGGCCTCCATCGCCACGCGCCCTCCCACTCGGACTCAGTACGCCGCCATGCAGTGCAGGTGATCGCACCTGCTGGAGTTTGATGATGGCACGCCCCCGACCCCGCTACGGGCGCCCGGGGCTTCCCGATGCCATCACGTGATCAGGCTGTAACCGCTCGTTCGACCAACGACTCGGCGAGCTGGGGGAGTTCCGCCCGGTCTGCGGCAGCTCCACTGAGCCAGTGGACGCGCGGATCGCGGCGGAACCAGGAGTCCTGGCGGCGGGCGAAGCGCTTGGTCGCCCGGATGGTCTCCGCCCGTGCCTCGTCCTCGGTGCACTCACCCGCGAGCGCGGTCAGCACCTGCTGGTAGCCCAGCGCCCGGGAGGCGGTGATGCCGTCGCGCAGTCCGCGGGCCTCCAGCGCCCGGACCTCGTCCACCAGGCCGTCCTGCCACATCCGGTCGACGCGCCGCGCGATCCGCTCGTCGAGCTCGGGCCGGGCGACGTCGACGCCGATCTGGACCGTGTCGTAGACGGACTCGTGGCCGGGCAGGTTCGCGGTGAACGGCTTGCCGGTGATCTCGATGACCTCCAGCGCGCGGACGATGCGCCGGCCGTTGCTGGGCAGGATGGCCCGGGCGGCTTCCGGGTCGGCGGCGGCCAGGCGGGCGTGCAGGGCGCCGGGCCCGCGCAGCGCGACCTCCTCCTCCAGCCGGGCGCGGACTTCGGGGTCGGTGCCGGGGAACTCCATGACGTCCAGGGCGCCCCGGACGTACAGGCCGGATCCGCCGACGAGGACGGGGGTGCGGCCCTCGGCGAGCAGCTTGTCGATCTCCCCGCGGGCCAGCCGTTGGTACTCCGCGACATTGGCGGTGTCGGTGACGTCCCAGATGTCGAGGAGGTGGTGCGGGACGCCGCCGCGCTCCTCGGTCGTCAGCTTGGCGGTGCCGATGTCCATCCCCCGGTACAGCTGCATGGAGTCGGCGTTGACGACTTCTCCGTCGAACCGGCGGGCCAGGGCTACGCCCAGGTCGGACTTTCCTGCCGCGGTGGGACCGACGACGGCGATGACCCGCGGGGCGGGGGCTGCTTTCCTCACGGCCCCAGTCTCGCAAACCTTGGGGGATGTACCCGATCGAGCTACGTGACGGGGTGATTCCGGGGTCGTTGCCCTGGCGGGGTTCCGGCCGGGGAATGCGCCGTGCGCACGCCCGGCGCGGACCGGTCGCGGACCGGTCGCGGACCGGTTCGGTCGACGCGGAACTTCACTCGCACGCGTAACGTTACGGGAGTAGACATGGGCGTTTTTGATCGGTTTTTCCGTCGCAGGAACGAGGCCGTGACCGAAGGGGTCGCGACCGCGGCTCCGGCGGCGGAGTCCGGTGCGGCCGGCGAGAGCGAGCCTGCTGCTGCACAGAGCGAGCCGGCGGAAGCCGTGGAGATTCCGAAGCAGCAGTCGGCGGAGGTGGCCGCGGACAGCGAAGCCGGCGAGGGCGCCCGTACGTAGCGCACGCCAACGGAAGGTGACCCATGGGCCTGCTGGACAATCTGAAGGCCAAGCTCGCTCCGGCGAAGGACAAGGTCGGCGATCTCGCGCAGCAGCACGAAGGCAAGATCAGCGAGGGTCTGGACAAGGTCGCCAAGGCCGTGGACTCCAAGACCAAGGGCAAGTACAGCGGCCAGATCACGAGTGGGACGGGCAAGGCGAAGGACGCCCTGGGGAAGATCGCGCACAAGGACACCCCCGGCGGGCCGACGCCTCCGGCCGCCTCCTGACGCGGTCACGGAAGGGGCCTGGAACCGGCTGGTGCCGGTT
>NZ_JBHYMC010000115.1:0-9490 GCF_042742535.1 Streptomyces sp. NPDC058880 | reverse complement strand
CCACAGCGCTGCGCGCTGTGTAAGTGAACGCCCCCGCTTCGCGGGGGCGTTGAGCGGTCCGCTGCGCTCCCCGCTCGCCACGGCTGCGCCGTGGCCGGCTTCCTTCGCTGCGCTTCGGAAGCCTGGGGGGCCAGGCCGCTGCGCGGCCTGGAGGGCGTCCGCTGCGCTCCCGCCCACTATGGGGGTCTGCTTGGTTGTGTGAGTGCGGGTGTAATGGGGGTTCAGGTTCGCAAGCAACCCTGAAATGGGGGTGGGTTCGCTGCGCTCCCCCACCCCCAGGCGGTCCTTCCGGCTGCGCCTCCAGAACCTTCAGGCCCACTGCGTGGGCCCGGCCGGCTAGGAGTACGGCCCCTGGGGGAGTTGGACGAGCTTCTCCGGGCTCCACGTCTCAGGCGGGTAGGCATCTCTCGGCCTGGGGTCCGTGGAGGCGACAAGCGCAGTCATCCTGGAAAGCCGATGCCAGTACTCGGGACTGTCCCCCTCACTCAACTCGGTGAGGATTGCGGTGAGCTGGGATCCACGCCAATGCAGAACCCGGAAGAGCCGCATGTCCAGGGTTCCGCCGTCATCCAGCCAGGTGTGCACACACCCGGCTATGTCCGCATCCACCAGGACGAGGTCAAACCCTGCCCGATCCTGACCCGCGAGACCACGAGGGAACGGTGCAGGTCTGTGCTCATCCCACAGTGGGCGCACAGCGGCTATGACATCCGATTCGTGATTCATCCCCACGATCATCACCGAACCCGCTGAAGAAGCACCCATGTTTTATCCGCCCATCCCCCTCGCGGGCATCCACGGCTCGGCATCCAGGGCCGACAGGTCTGCTGCGCTCCCCCGGCCCACGATCCTTCCAGTGTGCCTTCACAACCCTCGAGGCCAGCACTACAGGACTCGTTCGTGTCGGATTCAGCACAACGGCTGCATTAGACTGATGCAGCATGTACCGTTGGTAGAAATACGGTACACGGTGAGGCGGATATGGTGGCGGACAGAAGAGAAGTATCTGAGCACATCACTCGTAGGGCGAAGTATTTCGTCCGAATCCACGGCCACTGGACTCCATGTTCTGACATTGAACAGTACCGGGCCAGGTGGATGGAACACGGCGTTCCCGCGGCGCAGATCGACCGGGTCTTGGCCTACGAGGCCGTCTGGGGTGGGCTCGTTCTTCCTCCTTCTCCCCACTACGACGGCGGACCTCGAGTGCTCAGCGGGGACGTGCCCGAGGGACCCGACCCCGACTGGCACTTCAACGCAGGAGACCAGCGCACCGCTCTTCCGTACGCGTTCATGATCGGCCCCAGCGGAGAGTTCGGACTCCACTGCGGCCACTGGGTACCCCTGCACTCCAGCGTTGAAGGGTGGGTAGAAGCAGTCGCCCTGGCCCACCACGCCCGCAGCTGCGCACGCACCACCACGACAGTGACCGGTGACGCCGTGGAAAACATCGACCTCAACGGCTTCGAGCAGGTTCCGGAGACCGCCGGCCTCGCAGACACCTGGTGGCGCGGCACCGACTCCCTCATCGCCATCTACCGCGGCGAAGCCGAAGTCATGGACGCGCCGCAATGCCGCACCGCCACCATCTACGGCGGCCTCGACGAGTGGGGGCTCAGAGGACTCGGCACCTAGACAACCACCCAACGTCTCACCTCTCGATCTCCGCCGCACAGAATGGAAACTTGGAATGCGCGGCATTTCCCTCAGGGAACACCAGGTCGACCAGAAGTCGGCATTCCGGAAGTGGGTGGGAATCCCTGCAAGATCATCTGTGCCCCCGCAGGGCGCCCGGGGCACTATCGTGTCAGCGACCGGCTCGGGCAAGACGATCACGGCCGCCGCGAGCGCGCTGGAATCCTTCCCCGGAGGCCGGATCCTCGTCACCGTCCCCACCCTCGACCTGCTCGCCCAGACCGCCCAGGCGTGGCGCCTGGTGGGCCACCGGGCCCCGATGATCGCCGTCTGCTCGCTGGAGAACGACCCGGTGCTGAACGAGCTCGGGGTCCGCACCACCACCAACCCCATCCAGCTCGCCCTGTGGGCCGCGTCCGGGCCGGTCGCCGTGTTCGCCACGTACGCCTCCCTGGTGGACCGCGAGGACATCGACGCACCCGAGGGTCAGCAGAAGGTCCGCGGGCCGCTGGAGGCCGCTCTGGCAGGCGGGGAACGGCTCTACGGTCAGCAGATGGCCCCGTTCGACCTCGCCATCGTGGATGAGGCGCACGGAACCGCTGGTGATCTTGGGCGGCCGTGGGCGGCGATCCACGACAACGCCCGGATCCCGGCGGACTTCCGGCTCTACCTGACCGCGACCCCGCGCATCCTCGCCGCGGCCAGCCCGCAGAGGGGCGCCGGCGGCCAGGAGGCGGAGATCGCGACCATGGCAGACGACCCGGAGGGCACGTACGGCGCGTGGCTCGCGGAGCTCGGGCTGAGCGAGGCCATCGAGCGGGAAATCCTCGCCGGGTTCGAGATCGACGTGCTGGAGATCCGCGACCCCTCCCCCGTTCTCGGGGAGTCGGAGGAGGCGCGGCGGGGCCGGCGCCTGGCCCTGTTGCAGACCGCGCTCCTGGAGCACGCGGCCGCGTACAACCTGCGTACGGTCATGACGTTCCACCAGAAGGTCGAGGAAGCCCGCGCGTTCGCGGACAAGCTGCCCGAGACCGCCGCCGCGCTGTACGCCAACGACGCGTCCGACGCCGATCTGGCCGCCGCTGACAAGCTGCCGAAATCCTCCATCGATGCCGAGTTCTACGAGCTGGAGGCCGGCCGCCACGTCCCGCCGGACCGGGTGTGGTCGGCGTGGCTGTGCGGCGACCACCTCGTGTCCGAGCGGCGCGAGGTTCTGCGCCAGTTCGCCAACGGCATCGACGCGGCCGGGCGCAGGGTGCACCGGGCGTTCCTCGCCAGCGTTCGCGTGCTCGGTGAGGGCGTGGACATCACCGGCGAGCGGGGAGTCGAGGCCGTGTGCTTCGCGGACACCCGCGGCTCGCAGGTGGAGATCGTGCAGAACATCGGCCGCGCGCTGCGGCTCAACAAGGACGGCTCCACGAAGGTGGCCAGGATCATCGTGCCGGTGTTTCTGGAGCCCGGTGAGGACCCCACCGACATGGTCGCCAGCGCCAGCTTCCGCCCCCTTGTAGCGGTTCTCCAGGGCTTGCGTTCGCATGACGAACGTCTGGTCGAGCAGCTCGCCTCCCGCGCGCTCACCAGCGGAAAGCGCAAGGTCCACGTCCGGCGTGACGAGGACGGGCGGATCGTCGGGGCCGGTGGCGAAGGCGACGGCGAGGACCAGGAGGACGACACCGACGCCGCAGCCGAGTCGGCCCTGCTCCACTTCTCCAGCCCGCGCGACGCCGCCACGATCGCCGCGTTCCTGCGCACCCGCGTCTACCGGCCCGAGTCCCTGGTCTGGCTGGAGGGCTACCAGGCCCTCATCCGCTGGCGGGCCGAAAACGACATCACCGGCCTGCACGCCGTCCCGTACGACACCGAGACCGAGGTCGGCGTCACCAAGGCGTTCCCGCTCGGGCGGTGGGTGCACCAGCAGCGCAAGGCCCTGCGCGCCGGGGAGCTCGAGGACCGGCGCAAGAGGCTGCTGGACACGCCCGAGGCCGGGATGGTCTGGGAACCGGGCGAAGAGGCGTGGGAGAACAAGCTCGCCGCACTCCGGTCCTACCGGCGCGCCACCGGGCACCTCGCACCCCGACAGGACGCCATGTGGGGCGAAGACGACGAGATGGTGCCCATCGGGCAGTACATGGCCAACCTCCGGCGCAAGGGCGCGAAGAACGGGCTCGGGAAGAACGAGGACACCGCCACCACCCGGGCCGCGCAGCTCGCCGCCATCGACAAGGACTGGAACTGCCCCTGGCCACTCGACTGGCAGCGACACCACCGCGTCCTGGCCGACCTCGTCGACGCCGACGGCCAGCTGCCCGACATCGCCCCCGGCGTACTCATGGACGGCGACGACATCGGACGGTGGCTCCAGCAACAGAAGCAGCCGGCTACCTGGGCGCGGCTGCTGCCCAAGCAGCAGGAACGGCTGACCGCGCTGGGCGTGGAGCCCGCCCAGGCGCCGCCTCCAGCCCCGGCGGTCGGGCGTACAGCGAAGGGGCCGAGCAAGGCACAGCAGGCGTTCCAGCGGGGCCTGGCGGCCCTCACGCAGTGGGTCGAGCGGGAAGGCGCCCACCGGCCCGTGCCAAGGAGCCACAGCGAACAGATCGCGGTCGACGGCGAGACGGCCCCGGTGACCGTGAAACTGGGCGTATGGGTCTCCAACACCAAAACCCGACGCGACAAGCTCACCGCCGACCAGCTCGCCGCCCTCGCGAAGCTGGGCGTGGACTGGGCGTGACAGGCTGCCCGGCTCGTCATTGAGCGGGGAGGTCAGCGAAGTGGAGGCCCCGGGACGTCGTGACTCCCGGGGCCTCCATCTTGCACGCAGCCCGCGGTACAGCCGCTACTCGGCCGGTTGCGCTTGGGCGTGTTGTGCGAGCGCCTCAAGGGCATCGCCGGTCAGAGCAAGCACCCGCACAAACTGCTGGTCCGGACTCATTTCGCTCAGGCCAGCGCGCGTCAGCGTGGCGTGCCAGTCCTTGCCACGCAGGTGGGCGGGGCCGGTGGAGCGGAGACCCTGGAGAAGACGCAGGGGACGGATCAGGATGTCGCTGTCTCCACCGGTGGAGGTTGCCCATGCCTCGAGGCAGTTGATGCTCGTCGCCTTTGAGTCGGACACGCCTGGTAGCCGGCGGAGGGCCTTGACGTTGAGGTAGTCGATGACACCTTTGGCAAGCAGGAGGATGAGGGTGTCGGCCTCGTGCTGCTCGCTGCTGGTGGGCATGTGGATGCCCTCGAAGGCGATCTGGTCGGCGGGATGCCACGGCTTGTAGATCGCCTGACCGAGAAGGGTGCCGAGGGTGGTACTGAACTGCTCTCGGGCAACGAACAGTCTGCGTAGCGGGTCGGGTGGGCCGTCGGTCCACCGGCCGAGGATGTCGCGGTCGAACCGGGCCTCGTCTCGGCCGCCTCCGGGAGGGGCGTTGAAGCTGAGCCAGTGGTCACGTTCCTCTGCGGGAAGGTCGCGTCCGAGGTCTCCGAGGTACACCTCGATGAGCCCCTCGGGGTTGGTTCCGATGGACAGGCCCCACAGGCTGAGGCAACTCAGCCGACTGGCTTCGATCCGGTAGCGGGAGGGCTGCGAGGTGTACCTGTTGAGAACCTCTCGCCGGAAGTAGACCCGGGTCAGGTAGTGCGGGGTGCCGCGGTCGGTGAAGTAGTTGCTCAGTTCCTTAGGGTCGCAGGTGGAGGTGATGGGCTGGCCCGTCGTAGAGTCCATGCCGATGGTGAACTCCGGGAAGCGGCGCGCGGAGGTGTGCGGGCGTGCCAGGTCGGCTGGTTGCGCGTCGATGGGCAGCACGATCTGCTTGCCGACCAGCCGTACGAATCCGGGGCGGTCCACTGAGTGGATGTCTCCGCTGTGGAAAGAGAAGTGACGCACCTCGGAGCGGTCCGTCGCGTCGATCTCCGGATCGGGCACCTGATCGAGCCGGGTGACCCGGTCGTGCTGAACCACCAGTCGGCGGCCTCGTACGGCGAGGTAGCGGCGGAGTGGCAAGGCGGAGATGTCGACGCGCAGCTCGCTGTCGGCGCGGCGGGTACGCACCAGCTCATGGTCGCGGCCTGCGTCGTCGAGGTAGTACCAGGAGCCATCGTTCCTGGGGATGGCGTCGAAGTACCACAGAAACGATGGCGTGAACTCAAGCGTCGGTTCCGCGAGCCCGTGATGTGAGCGGCGCTGGACGAAGAACTCGGCGTGCTCCTCTTCGTCCCGCAGCCCCTCCTCGAAGACCGTGCGCTTTTGGAAGGTGCTGATCCCGGCGGACCCGATCGCCGGCAGGCTCCCGAAGGGCTCCTTCAGGGCATGGGCCTGTTCCTCAGGTTGGATCAGGTAGCAGCTGATCCCCCAGTCGAGGGCACCGTGGGCCGGCTCGCCAACGACCGTGAGCCACTCGGTGGGCACGGGGGTCAGCGCGGCCAGGTACGCGTCCGGCCGAGCGCGTTCGGGAAGGTCAGCACTGCTTCCACTGGTGTACGTCATCGCCACGCACACGAGTGTAGGAAGACGAGCGGGCACCCGGCGCGAGGTTTTCTGCCCCGCGGACGCGGCCCGGTGTCAGGGGCTCGTTGCCAGCCTCCAACCCACGCAGGCTCCGTTCAGCACTATGTCGATCCGTCGCTCGCCGCACTCCACCGACCGGCGAGCCCTTCCAGGGCGCGGCGCTGCTGTTCCTCGCGGGCGATCTGCTGCGCGAGGACGTCGCGGTCGATGTACGGGTCGACGGCGGCGAGGACCAGGTGCTGAAGTTCGTCCGGCTCCAGCGCCTCCACCTCCCACTGCACTGGGCGCTCGATGTCGAAGCCGTAGCGGCGGGCGAAGGCCGACCACCGCGGGTCGCCGCTCTTGCCCTCGGTCACCGGGAGCCCGTACGCACGCATCTGCTCGTAGGTGAGCAGCACCCGGGTCACCGAGTCCCAGCAGCCCGTCCGTTCCACCCAGTCGCGCTCGATGTCCTCGCCGGAGCAGTCGAAGTCCCCGACCACGAGTAGCCGGGCTCCGCGTTGCTCGTGGGCGACGCGGTCGCGGACGACGTCGGCGTAGGACTGGGAGCTGAAGCCGCGGACCACGAGCACGCGGATGCCCGCGAACTCGAGCCAGCCGGTCAGCTGCTGCCGCAGGGTGTCCTTCTCCGCGGCGACGTACAGGGCGTGCTCCTGGGCCGCCGTGCGGTCCAGGCGGAACCAGTCGGGCATCTCCCGCACGAAGGCGTCTGCGCTCGGCCAGGCCGGCGGGACGTGGACTTCGCGGACGGTGTCGATCAGGTCGGGGAAGCGGCCGGCGCGGCGAGCCTGGGCCAGCCTGGCGGACAGGCGGCGGTACATCGGCGGCGTGTGCGGCAGCACGCCCTCGGCGGCCAGGCGGTACATGACCTGTCTCAAGGTGACCTTGAGCGGGGCGTACCCGTCCACGATCTCCCGCGCCCGTTCCACGACGAGGGGCCACCGAATCCGTTCACGAGCCATACCGGTACATGTACCCCTCCGCGCGGCCACCGGCCCCGGACACGGGACAGACCTCTTCGTCCGGCTATCGCGGACAAAGACACCTCATGCAGCTAAGCCGTCAAGGGGAGACCGGACCCACGTGGAAATCGGGTACTCGCCGCAGACACGGCCTGCGAGGCTGTGGGGGTGACTGAGACGACCCCTTATGACGCCGCCCGTTCCCGATTCACCCGCCAGGCGCTGGCGCGCCTCGTCCTGTGCGATCACGCAGCGGACGTTGCGGATGGCGCCGCCGGCCTGGTTGCCACCGAGAACGACCCTGACACCGGTCCCGGGGGCCGGGTAAGCCAGGCGTTCCAGCTCGCAGAGCTCGCGGAGCGTGCTCTGGTCTCGGCCGTTATCTACGAACGCGAGCGAGGCAGCTCCTGGACGGAGATCGCCCAGTACCTGGGCATCGGTCCGGCAGAGGCGGAAGAGCGGTTCGCCGCGATGCTGGACGACTGGAACACGGCCTTCGAGGTTCCCTACCGGCTCGACGACACTGGTCGAAAGCGCATACCCCAGCTGCCCACGGCGGCGTATGACCCCGCTTGGGCATGCGACCGGCTCGATACCTGGGCCGGGAACCGGCTCATTCTTGTCAACGACGAGCGTCCCGTCACCTCGGGTCTCGTCATGGCTGTGCCGGAGGAGCTCCCGTCAGTGAACCCGTAGCGGTGGTTGCCGGGAAAGCGATCGCTTCGTCGAACAGACTCCGCGTCTGAAGGCAGTGGTGGAGCTGGCCGAGCATCCGGTTGAACAGGTGCCGCAGGGCCTGCATGTGCCAGTCTCCTCCTGCCCGGCGGCGCCGGTAGTAGGCGTCCGCGCCGGATGAACCGCCGAGGGAGGCGAAGGCCCAGAGGTGGCCGACGTGCTTGAGTCGGTTGTTCTTGACGAACCGGCGTCCGACGTAGCGGCGTTTGCCGGAGGCCCGCGTGATCGGGGCCGATCCTGCGTACGCCTTCAGCCCTCCAGCTGAGGCGAACCTGGTCCTGTCATCGCCCATCTCGCCCAGAATCCGGGCACCGATCTGAGGGCCGATCCCAGGGAAGCTCAGCATGATCGCCGCGTCCGGGTGCGACCGGAAGGCATCCTCAGTGGCCCGCGCCAGATCATCGACTGCCTCGCAGGCCGCGTCCAGCTGCAGCAGCAGGGCCAGTGCCTGCTTGCCCATGGCGTCGTCGACGAGGGGCAGCTGCCGCGGGGCCTCCTGGCGGAAGAGCTGCTGGATTCGCTCCGCGTCCGTCTCGATGCCCCGGCGGCGGCCGGCTCGCCGGAGCATGGCGGTCAGCTTCCACATCTGCAGCTTTGCGGCAAGAGCAGGTGTGGGCGCGACGGCCAGGATGCGGCGGGCGTCAGGGCGGGTCAGGGTTCCCGGCTTGTCCCTGAACGCCTCGATCAACGCCGGGAAGTATTCCCGGAGCAGGGACCGCAGCTGATTGGCGACCTGCTGCCGGTTCCAGACCGCGTCCTGCTGCGCGCGGGCCAAGACGGCGACTGCCTGGGCCAGGTCGGTGTCGGCAGGCAGAGTGCGGTGCATCGGCGCGTCGGTGCGGATGATGTTCGCGAGAACCAGGGCGTCGCCCGGGTCCGACTTCTTGCGGCTGACTCCGTGGCGGTCGCGGTAGCGGGAGGCAGCCATCGGATTGACCGCGTAGATCTTCCGTGAGCCCTGCCGCAGCGTCGCGACAAGCAGTCCTCGGCTGGTCTCGATGGCCACCGGGATCGGCATCTCCGCAGTGTCGCCGTGCTCGGCCAGAAGGTCCAGCAGCAGCCGGTAGCCGTCCAGATCGTCACTTGGCCAGCAGCTTGCCGGTGTCGTCGACGAGCGCGACGTCGTGGTGGCCCTCCGCCCAGTCGATCCCGCAGAACACGTCCATGGATCCCGCCCCTTCTCCGGTGCTGTCCTCGAAGGCGAGCACGCGGGGCCGCACGGCGCACTAATTCCAGGGCTCAAAGGCCCGCCACCTCATCAGCCGTGCGCGGCACCGCAAGCCGCACGGGCGCGCGCCGTGTCCAGAGCTCGAAGCTCGTGAGGAGAAAACGCGTCACCGTGCGGCAGCTCATCCTTCGAGGATCCCGAACCCGACGGGCCCGCGAGGGCAGAACGTACGAGGACCGGCCGGCGCCCAGCGCCACCAGCCTTTGCAAAGACCTCGCACGGTCGGAGGTGTCGTAGGGGTCACCACGGCACCGACCGGACCACACACGTCCTGCCCCGGGCTGGACAACGCCGCCCCGGACCCATCAGAGATCCAGGACCTCTAATTACTAACGAATTAGAAGACGTTAAGTCCGTTTCTGGTAGCAGCCTCGTCCGGGCTGGGTGAGGAAGCCTTGGCGGGTGAGGCGTCCGAGGCGGCTGCGGGTGATGTTGACG
>NZ_JBHYMC010000114.1:0-9775 GCF_042742535.1 Streptomyces sp. NPDC058880 | reverse complement strand
GCATCCGCCGGACCGGGCCCTCCCGCGTGTCCCCGCCTACCGTCCCCCGCGGGGCTACAGGCTGTCGAGGAAGCCGATCGCGGCCGTCCACGCCTGCCCCGCAGCCTCGGCGTCGAAGTCGTCGAGGTCCGGGTCGGTGAACAGGTGCCCGGCGCCCGGGTAGCTGTGGACCTCCACGTCCGCGCCGGCCCGCTGCATCCGCAGGTACCAGGCCGTCAGCCAGTCGTGCGGCTCGAAGGGGTCCGGGTCCGCGATGTGCAGCTGCACCGGAAGCCCGTCCACCGACGCACCGTCCTCCAGGTCGGCCGTCCCGTGCAGCAGGAGCAGCCCGCGCGCCTTCTCGTCGGCCAGCGCCAGGTGCTGGGCGAGGGAACCGCCGAAGGAGAAGCCCGCGTACACCAGGCCCGCGTCGGAGTGGGGGGCCGCGGCCAGCACGGCCCGCTTCAACAACTCGTCACGGCCGATCTCGTCCTGGTGGGCCATGCCCTCCTCGACGGTCTCGAAGGTGCGCCCCTCGAAGAGGTCCGGTACCTGGACCTGGTGACCGGCCGCGCGCAGCCGGTCGGCCGCCGCGTGCACCGCGGGCCGCAGCCCGTACGTCGAATGGAAAAGCACGATGTTCATGCCTCCATCGTGCCAGCCGTCGCAGGCGCCGGTGCGCCGGCGCTTGCCGCTACGTTCATCCCCATGGAGACGGAGAACTTCATGCGCCCGGTGGCGGTCGTCGGCGGCGTGCTGCTCGCCACCCTGATCGCGGGCCGGCTGCTCGACCTGCTGCTGCGCCGGGCAGACGCCCGGCATCCGGAGACCCCGCTGTGGGACCTGCTGCGCCGCTGCCGGCTCCCCTTCCAGGTGGTGCTGTGCACCTCCCTGCTCAGGGGCTCCTACCGCCGGGCGGGCCTGCTGCCCGACCATCCCGTCGGCGTCGGCCGCTTCCTCGCGCTGGTGCTCATCGCCGCGGTGGCCTGGCTGGCGGTGCGCATCGCGACGGCCGCCGTCGACTCCGCGTACGCGCGCTACGCCGCGGCGACCGAGGACGAGGCCCGGGTCCGCCGGGTGCGCACCCAGGTCACACTGATCCACCGGGCGGTCACGGCGGTCGTCGTCGTGGTCGCCGTCGCGGCGATGCTGCTGACCTTCCCCCCGATGCGTGCGGCCGGCGCCTCGCTCCTGGCCTCCGCGGGCGTCCTCGGCATCGTGGCCGGCATCGCCGCCCAGTCCTCACTGAGCAACCTCTTCGCCGGGCTCCAGATCGCCTTCGGCGACACGGTCCGCATCGGTGACACGGTCGTGGTCGACGAGGAGTGGGGCCGGGTCGAGGAGATCACCCTGACCTTCCTGACCGTCCGCACCTGGGACGAACGCCGCATCACGATGCCTGTGTCGTATTTCACGAGCAAACCGTACGAGAACTGGTCGCGCGGAGGCGCCCAGATGACCGGGACGGTCTTCTGGCACCTCGACCACCGCGCACCCCTGGACCTGATGCGGGAGCGGTTCCGGCAGATCCTCGCGAACCTGCCCGAGTGGGACGGCCGCGGCGGTGGCCTCGCCGTGACGGACACCACACCGCACACCGTCCAGGTCCGCGGCGTGGTGACCGCCAAGGACGCCGACGACCTCTGGACCCTGCGCTGCGCGGTCCGCGAACAGCTGATCACCTGGCTGGCGGCCCACCATCCCTACGCCCTCCCGCGCGTCGCGACCTCCCCGGCGCCCCCTGCCCCGGAGACCCCGGACCGGCCCTAGGGGGCGCGCAGGCTGCGCACGTCGAGGTGGCGCAGCACCCGGTCGACGACCTCCGGGTCGGAGCCGGGTTCGCTGCGGGCGGCCAGCACCTCGTGGCGGGCGGCCGACATCATCTCCCGCTGGATCCGCTGGATGTCGTGGAGCCGCTGCACCCGCTGCGCGTACGCCTCGCGCCGCTCCTCGTCCACCATGTCCGGGCTGATCCTGGCCCCCACGTCGTACGCGCGCCGGCTCAGCTGCTCGATCAGGTCCTCCGGCAGCTCCTCGACCTCCTCGATCTCCTTCAGCCGGCGCCTGGCGGCCTTGGCGGCGCGGATCGCCAGGTGCCGCTCGGCGTCCCGCCGCGCGTCGGTGTCCTCCTCCACGCCCAGGCGCCGCACCAGCCACGGCAGGGTGAGCCCCTGGCACACCAGCGTCACCATGATCACCGCGAAGGCGATGAAGATGATCTCGTCGCGCGCGGGGAAGGGCTCGCCCGCGTCCGTCTCCAAGGGGATGGCCAGGGCCAGGGCGACCGAGGCCACCCCGCGCATGCCCGCCCACCACATCACGACGCTCTCCCGCCAGCTCAGCGGGATCTCCTCGTCATAGTCGCGCCGCCGGTGCAGTTTCTGCGCCAGCCAGCCCGCCGGCAGCAGCCATACCAGCCGTACCCCGACGACCACCGCGACGACGACAGCAGCCCATCCCGCCATCTCCCACTCGCGGTCGTGGGCCGTCCCGAAGACGTTGTGCAGCTCCAACCCGATGAGCCCGAAGGCCACGCCGGTGACCAGCGTGTCCACCACCTCCCAGAAGGTGTGCCCGGCCAGACGCCCCAGCACGTCGTCGGCGTCGGAGGCGTACTCGGCGAGGAACAGGGCCGTGGTCAGCACGGCCAGCACCCCGGACCCGTGGAGCTCCTCGGCGACCGTGTACGACACGAAGGGCACGAGCAGCGTCAGGCCGATCTGGAGGGTGGCGTCGCCGAGCCGGCCCATCAGGCGGTGGGCGGTCCAGCCCAGTCCGAGGCCGACCGCCACGGCGACGACGGCGGACAGCACGAACTCCCCGAGCGCGTCGGGCCAGGAGAAGCCGCCGCTGACGGCCGCCGCGACCGCCACGTGGTAGAGCACGATCGCCGTGACGTCGTTGAAGAGCCCCTCGCCCTCCAGGATCGAGACCATGCGGCGGGGCAGCCCGAGCGATCCGGCGACGGCGGTGGCGGCCAGCGGGTCGGGCGGCGCGACGAGCGCACCGAGCGCGACGGCGGCGGCGAGCGGCAGCGCGGGCACCACGGAATGGGCGACGGCGGCCACGGCGGCCGTCGTGACGAAGACCAGGGCCACGGCCAGCAGCAGGATGGGCCGCACGTTGGCGGCGAACTGGCGCCACGAGGTCCGTTGCACGGAGGCGTACAGCAGGGGCGGCAGCACCAGCGGCAGGATGAACTCGGGCGGTACCTCGACCTCCGGCACGCCCGGCACGAGCGCGAGGACCACCCCGCCGAGCGTCATCAGGACCGGGGCGGGCAGTCCCAGCCGGTCCCCGAGCGGCACCATGACCACGGCCCCGAGCAGGAGCACGAACAGCAGAGCAAGCTGATCCACTCCCCCACCCTGCCAGTCCGCCGCGCCCGGCCCCGGCGGTCGCGGCCGCGGTCGCGTGTCGGGTGCCGGGCCGCCCCTCGGGTGCCGGGCCGCCCCTCGGGGGCCGTGCGCCGGGCCGCTACTCGCTCTCGGCGCGGATCACGTCGAGGGCGTGCTGGAGGTCCGCCGGGTAGGTGCTCTCGAACTCCACCCACTGCCCGTCCGCCGGGTGCTCGAAGCCCAGCCGGACCGCGTGCAGCCACTGGCGGGTGAGCCCGAGCCGCTTGGCGACGGTCGGGTCGGCGCCGTAGGTCAGGTCGCCGACGCACGGGTGGCGGTGCGCGGACATGTGCACGCGGATCTGGTGCGTACGCCCCGTCTCCAGCTTGATGTCCAGCAGCGAGGCGGCGCGGAAGGCCTCGATCAGGTCGTAGTGGGTGACGGAGGCCTTGCCGTCCTGGGTCACCGCCCACTTGTAGTCCGCGCTCGGGTGGCGGCCGATCGGCGCGTCGATCGTGCCGCTCATCGGGTCCGGGTGGCCCTGGACCAGTGCGTGGTAGCGCTTGTCCACGACCCGCTCGCGGAACTGGTTCTTCAGCGAGGTGTAGGCACGCTCCGACTTGGCGACGGCCATCAGTCCGGACGTGCCGACGTCGAGGCGGTGCACGATGCCCTGGCGCTCGGACGCGCCCGAAGTGGAGATGCGGTAGCCCGCGGCGGCGAGGCCACCGATGACGGTGGTGCCGGTCCAGCCGGGGCTCGGGTGGGCGGCGACGCCCACCGGCTTCATGACGACGACGACGTCGTCGTCATCGTGGATGATCTCCATGCCCGGGACCGGCTCGGCCACGACCTCGACCGGCCGCGGGGGCGCCGGCATCTCGACCTCCAGCCAGGCGCCGCCGTGCACGCGCTCGGACTTCCCGACGACGCTGCCGTCGACCGACACCTTCCCCTCGGCCGCGAGCTCGGCCGCCTTGGTCCGGGAGAAACCGAACATACGGGCGATGGCGGCGTCGACGCGCTCGCCTTCGAGGCCATCGGGAACGGGCAGGGTGCGGATCTCGGGAATCGTACTCACCCGTCGAGTATGCAGGACTCGGCGGACGGGCCGTCCCGCGATCAGCGCATCGGTCAGTCCTTGTGGACGGTGCCGTCCGGGTCCAGGCCCTTGAACGACAGCAGCACGATGAGGATGCCGCCGCACACGATCGCCGAGTCGGCGATGTTGAAGACGGCGAAGTGGGCCGGGGCGATGAAGTCGACGACCGCCCCGCGGAACACACCCGGCGAACGGAAGATCCGGTCGGTGAGGTTGCCCAGCGCGCCGCCCAGCAGCAGACCGAGGGCGATCGCCCACGGCAGACTGTAGAGCTTGCGGGCCAGCCGCACGATCACGACGATCACAGCCGCGGCGATGGCGGTGAAGATGATGGTGAAGGCCTCGCCGAAGCCGAAGGCGGCGCCCGGGTTGCGGACCGCCTCGAACTTCAACAGGTCACCGATGATCTCGATCGGCGGCTGGTGCTCCAGCTTCGCCACGACCAGCATCTTGGTGCCGAGGTCCAGCAGGTAGGCGAGCACCGCGACGACGAGCAGTGCCGCGATCCGCCGACGCCCCTTGGGCGCGGCCGACTCCGGCCGGGCGCCGTCCCCGACGTCCCCGACCTCCGGCGTACCGATGATGCGCTCCGCCTCTGCCACGTGAGTCCCTCGAACTAGCCGACCCAGGCTCCTCCTGGACCCTGACCAGACGAGGGTACGTCAGGGCCCCGGCAGACCGCCTGCCCCGCCTCCCGCCTTCCCGTCACTCGCCGGCGCGGCGCCCGGTGCCGCGCCGGCGACGCCCGGTCACACACCTAGTGGCGCCGTTCCTGCTTCTGCTTGCAGTCCACGCACAGCGTGGCCCGCGGGAAGGCCTGCATCCTGGCCTTGCCGATGGGCTTCCCGCAGTTCTCGCAGAGCCCGTAGGTGCCCGCCTCCAGCCGTTCCAGGGCCCGCTCGGTCTGCTCCAGCATCGAAGTGGCGTTGGCCGCGAGCGCGAGCTCCGACTCCCGCGTGATGTTCTTGGTGCCCGTGTCGGCCTGGTCGTCCCCGGCGCCGTCGCCCGAGTCGCGCATCAGGCCGGAAATGGCCACTTCGGAGGCGTCGAGCTCGGCGCGCAGCCGCAGCACCTCGGACGCCAGCTCCGCGCGGGCCCCCTCGACCTCCTCGGGCGTCCACGGGTCCTCCCCGGGCCGTACGGCGAGGTCACTTGGGGCGGCGGGCGCCGTGACCCGGGTCTTGGGGAGCCCGCTCGTGGCGGCCGCGGCCGTCTTCCGCGCCGCACCGGTGCTCTTCTTGGCAACCACGTTCGGGACTCCAGTCTTCTCGGCGGCGTGCGCCGCCCCCTCGGCCGCGGCCTTCCTGGCCGTGGCCGTCCGCTTCGGGACGGCGGCCGTCTTCTTCCCGGCCGCCGCCTTCTTCCCGGCCGCGGCCGTCTTCCCGGCGGACGTCGCCTTCCCGGCCGGAGCCTTCTCGGCCGCGGCCGTCTTCTTCGCCGATGTCTTCTTCGCCGGAGCCTTCTTCGCCGGAGCCTTCGTGGCGGCCGTCGTACGCGCCGCCGTCGCCTTCTCGGCGGGCGCCGGGTCCCCGGAGACCGCTGTCTTCTTCGCCACCATGGCCGCGGCCCCTTCACATACTGTGATATTGCTCGCGAATCGTGCCGGAACGATAAATCGGCTCCGCCCCCGCGGCAACGGGGCACGCATCCGTCGAGGTCAACCTGCATCCGTTGTGCCCATCCGGAGCCCCGGTAATCCGCCGCTGCGGGCCCGCCGTCGTGCCGCTGCGACACATTGGCCCGTTCGGGTCACTCCCGGCACCGCCCCGGCCCCTCCTCCGCACCCCCGCCACGCCGTGACCACGGGGCCCCGCGGGGCCCCCGAAAACCGGTCTGCCGAGCACGGCCCGCACCCGTACACTGGGCCCAGCGAAAGGCATGGACGGGGACGAGTAGCGTCGGACGCAGCCAGGAGCGACCCGGGGACGGTGAGAGCCCGGGGGCGAGCGCGACGTGAAGGATCACCCCTGAGCCGCCGGAAGAAAGCCACGGGTCCCCCGCAGGGCTAGTAGAACCGGCTTCGCACCCCAATGAGGGGGCCACCGGATCCGTCCGGCGGCCAAGGAGGGTGGTACCGCGGGAGCAGCAGTCGGCTCTCGTCCCTCCGGACGGAAGTGACAACCCGCCGGAGGAAGAGTTCAGCCTCATGACCACACCGCCGCAGTACCGCCCGGTACCCGCCCAGGTCGACCTGCCTGCCCTTGAGCACGCGGTCCTCGACTTCTGGCGCGAGAGCAAGACCTTCGCCAAGACCCTGGAGCAGTCCGAGGGCCGCCCCGAGTGGGTCTTCTACGAGGGCCCGCCCACCGCGAACGGCATGCCCGGCGCGCACCACATCGAGGCCCGCGTCTTCAAGGACGTCTTCCCCCGCTTCCGCACGATGCGCGGCTACCACGTGGCCCGCAAGGCCGGCTGGGACTGCCACGGCCTGCCCGTCGAGCTCGCCGTCGAGAAGGAGCTGGGCTTCAACGGCAAGCAGGACATCGAGGCCTACGGCATCGCCGAGTTCAACGCCAAGTGCCGCGAGTCCGTGACCCGCCACACCGACGCGTTCGCCGAGCTCACGACCCGCATGGGCTACTGGGTCGACCTCGACGACGCCTACCGGACCATGGACCCCGAGTACGTCGAGTCCGTGTGGTGGTCGCTGAAGGAGATCTTCAACAAGGGTCTGCTGACCCAGGACCACCGCGTCGCCCCCTGGTGCCCCCGCTGCGGCACCGGCCTGTCCGACCACGAGCTGGCCCAGGGCTACGAGACGGTCGTCGACCCCTCCGTCTACGTCCGCTTCCCGCTGACCTCCGGCCCGCTCGCGGGCGAGGCGGCGCTGCTGGTCTGGACGACCACGCCGTGGACCCTGGTGTCGAACACCGCGGTGGCCACGCACCCCGAGGTCACGTACGTCGTCGCCCGCCGTACCGACGGTGAGGGCACCGAGAAGCTCGTCGTCGCCCAGCCGCTGCTGGAGAAGGCGCTCGGCGAGGGCTGGGAGGCCACCGGCGAGTCCTTCACCGGCAAGGAGATGGAGCGCTGGACCTACGAGCGCCCCTTCGAGCTGATCGAGTTCCCGGCCCCGGCCCACTACGTGGTGAACGCCGAGTACGTCACGACCGAGGACGGCACCGGTCTGGTCCACCAGTCCCCCGCCTTCGGCGCGGACGACCTCGCGGTCTGCCGCTCGTACGGCCTGCCCGTCGTGAACCCGGTCCGCCCCGACGGCACCTTCGAGGAGGACGTCCCCCTGGTGGGCGGCGTCTTCTTCAAGAAGGCCGACGAGAAGCTGACCGCCGACCTCGACGCGCGCGGCCGGCTCTTCAAGCACATCGCCTACGAGCACAGCTACCCGCACTGCTGGCGCTGCCACACGGCCCTGCTCTACTACGCGCAGCCGTCCTGGTACATCCGCACCACCGCCGTCAAGGACGCGATGCTGCGGGAGAACGAGAAGACCAACTGGTTCCCGGACTCCGTCAAGCAGGGCCGCTTCGGCGACTGGCTGAACAACAACATCGACTGGGCGCTCTCCCGCAACCGCTACTGGGGCACCCCGCTGCCGATCTGGCGCTGCGAGGAGAACCACCTGACCTGCGTCGGCTCGCGCGCCGAGCTGTCCGAGCTGTCCGGCCGGGACCACTCGGACCTGGACCCGCACCGCCCGTACATCGACGACGTCACCTTCACCTGCACCCACGAGGGGTGCTCCCTCGAAGCGGTCCGGGTGCCGGAGGTCATCGACGCCTGGTACGACTCGGGCTCGATGCCGTTCGCTCAGTGGGGCTACCCCTACAAGAACAAGGAGATCTTCGAGAAGCGCTATCCGGCGCAGTTCATCTCGGAGGCCATCGACCAGACGCGCGGCTGGTTCTACACCCTGATGGCGGTCGGCACCCTCGTCTTCGACAAGTCGTCCTACGAGAACGTGGTCTGCCTCGGCCACATCCTCGCCGAGGACGGCCGCAAGATGTCCAAGCACCTGGGCAACATCCTCCAGCCGATCCCGCTCATGGACCAGCACGGCGCGGACGCGGTCCGCTGGTTCATGGCGGCCGGCGGCTCCCCGTGGGCGGCCCGCCGGGTGGGGCACGGCACGATCCAGGAGGTCGTCCGCAAGACGCTCCTCACCTACTGGAACACGGTCGCCTTCCAGGCTCTGTACGCCCGTACGTCGAACTGGGCGCCCTCGGCGTCCGACCCGGCCCCGGCGGACCGCACGGTCCTCGACCGCTGGCTCCTCTCCGAGCTCCACGCCCTCGTCCGCGAGGTCACGGAGGCGATGGAGTCCTACGACACCCAGCGCGCGGGCAAGCTCCTCTCCGCCTTCGTGGACGACCTGTCCAACTGGTACGTCCGCCGCTCGCGCCGCCGCTTCTGGCAGGGCGACGCGGCGGCGCTGCGCACCCTGCACGACGTGGTCGAGACGGTCACCCGGCTGATGGCGCCGCTGACCCCGTTCATCACGGAGCGGGTCTGGCAGGACATGGTGGTCCCGGTCACTGCGGACGCCCCCGAGTCGGTGCACCTGTCGACGTGGCCGACCGCGGACCCGGCGTCGATCGACCCCGCCCTGTCGCAGCAGATGCAGCTCGTACGCCGCCTCGTCGAGCTCGGCCGCGCGACCCGCGCGGAGTCGGGCGTGAAGACCCGCCAGCCGCTCTCGCGGGCGCTGGTCGGCGCGGTGGGCTTCGATGCGCTCTCCCCCGAGCTCCAGGCCCAGATCACGGAGGAGCTGAACGTCTCCTCCCTGGCCTCGCTCTCGGAGGTCGGCGGGTCCCTGGTGGACACCACGGCGAAGGCGAACTTCCGCGCGCTGGGCAAGCGCTTCGGCAAGGGCGTCCAGGACGTGGCGAAGGCGGTGGCCGCGGCCGACGCGGCGGCGCTGTCGCTGGCGCTGCGGTCCGGCTCCGCCGAGGTCGAGGTGAACGGGGAGTCGGTCTCCCTCTCCCCGGAGGAGGTCATCATCACCGAGACCCCGCGCGAGGGCTGGTCGGTGGCGTCCGACTCGGGCGCGACGGTGGCCCTGGACCTGGAGATCACCCCGGAGCTGCGGCTGGCGGGCCTGGCCCGTGACGCGATCCGCCTGATCCAGGAGGCCCGGAAGAACTCCGGCCTCGACGTGGCGGACCGGATCGCGCTGCGCTGGTCCTCCTCGGACCCGGAGGTCGTGACGGCCCTGACGGACCACGCCGGCCTCATCGCGGAGGAGGTGCTCGCCACGGACTTCGCGTCCGGCGACGCCGACGCCGCCTACGGCGAGCCCTTCGCGGACGAGCCCCTGGGCCTGACCTTCCGCCTGCGCAAGGCGTAGCCCGCTCCGCGGCGGCCCGCACCCCCTCCCCCACCGGGGAGGGGGTGCGGG
>NZ_JBHYMC010000113.1:0-10054 GCF_042742535.1 Streptomyces sp. NPDC058880 | reverse complement strand
GCTTCCTTTGTACTCACCCCAGCGACACTCGCTGCGGCTTTCCTCCGGGCTTTCGTTCTGCTGTCTTGCGTTTCCGACTCTATCAGACTCTTTCGCGTCCGATTTCCTCGGCGCTTTCCAGGTTTTCGCTTTCGCGTTTCCCTTTCCGGCGGTTCCGACTCTATCAGAAGATTTCCACCGGATTTCCCCGGCTTCGAATTCCTGAAATGGAAAGTCGGACGTACCCCGATTGGATCTTGAGGTCCATGGGGGTGAGAGAGAGTTTAAACCGTCGCTGCCGAACTTGTCCAGTTCGAGGCAACCGTTCGAATCTACCTCCCCGCTCGTTCCGTGTCAACGGCGTTTGCGGGACGACGAGGAGACTAGCAGCTCAGCAGGCTTGTACGCACATCAGGCGGCGGTCGGGAGCGTTGCCGTGCGGTCGGCGGCCGCGACGTCGCCGTGCTCGCCGGCGCGGGCGGCCCTGCCGCCCAGGACGAAGACGTAGAGCAGGAACGCCGCCTCGGCAGCCACGCCGATCGTGATGCGTGCCCAGGTCGGGAGGCCCGAGGGGGTGACGAAGCCTTCGATCAGACCGGAGACGAACAGGACCGCCGCGAGGCCGATGGCCATGCCGAGAGCCGCACGGCCCTGCTCGGCGAGGGCCGTGCGGCGGCTGCGGGGACCCGGGTCGATGACCGTCCAGCCCAGCCGCAGGCCGGTGCCCGCCGCCACGAAGACGGCGGTCAGTTCGAGCAGGCCGTGCGGCAGGATCAGGCCGAGGAAGACGTCGAGCCGGCCGGCGGAGGCCATCAGGCCGAGGCCCACCCCGAGGTTGGCCATGTTCAGGAAGAGGATCCACAGCACCGGGATCCCCAGGAAGGCTCCGAGGACGAGGCACATCGCAGCCGCCTGGGCGTTGTTCGTCCAGACCTGGGCGGCGAAGGAGCCCGCGGGGTTGCTGGAGTAGTACGTCTCGTACTCGCCGCCCGGCTCCGTGAGCTCCTTCAGGTGTTCGGGGGCCGCGATGGCGCCCTGGACCTCGGGGTGCGTCGCTATCCACCAGCCGATGAGGACGCCGAGCGCAGTGGAGAGCAGCGCCGTCGGTATCCACCAGCGGCGGCTGCGGTAGACCGCGGCCGGGAAGCCGACGGCGAAGAAGAGGGCGGCGTCGCGCCAGCTCGCGCGGCGGGTGCCCGTGACCGTGGCGCGGGCCCGGGCGACGAGCTGGGTGAGCCGGCCGGTGAGCATGGGGTCGGGGGCACTGGACTGGATGAGGGAGAGGTGCGTCGAGGTGCGCTGGTAGAGCGCGACGAGCTCGTCGGCCTCCTCGCCCGTGAGCTTGCGACCGCGGCCCAGGAGCTGCTCCAGGCGGGCCCACTCCGCGCGGTGTGCCGTGACGAAGACGTCGAGATCCATCCGGTGCGCTCCCCTGCCAGGCCCCCTGGCCGCTGCCTATTCCTAGTGTGGTCAGCTTGGCAGACTTGATGCGGTAGGGGCGGGGCAGGTCACGTGAGAGGTGCTGCGGTGAGCGAACTGGTGACGGGGGACGCGGTCGTCCTGGGGCTGCGGCCTGCGAGGCTGCCCAGCCGCGCGCTGGCCATCCTCCTGGACCTGGCCGTCTACGTCACCGCCTACGTGCTCATCGGGGTCGGGCTGACCATGGCGACGGCCTCGCTGGACCCGGCCGCCCAAGCCGCCGTCGCGGTGGCGAGCTTCGTGTTGCTGCTGGTCGGCATCCCGATCGCGGTGGAGACGCTGTCCCACGGGCGATCTCTGGGCAAGCTCGCCTGCGGGCTGCGGGTGGTGCGCGACGACGGCGGGCCGATCCGGTTCCGGCACGCGCTGGTGCGCGGCGCCCTCGGGGTGGTGGAGCTGCTGCTGACCTTCGGCGCGGTCGCGGCCATCGCCTCGCTGGTGTCGGTGCGCGGGCGGCGGCTCGGAGACGTCTTCGCGGGGACCCTGGTGGTTCGGGAGCGGGTGCCGGGAGCGCGGGTGATGCCGGTACCGGCGCCACCGCCGTGGCTGGCCGGGCGGTTCACCCAGCTGGACCTGTCAGCCGTGCCGGACGGGCTGTGGCTGGCGATCCGCCAGTACCTGACGCGGATGAACCAGCTGGATCCGCACGTGGGTGCGGCGATGGCGGCGCGGCTCGCGGACGACCTCGTGGCGCGTACGGGTGCGCCGCCGCCGGCAGGGGTGCCGGCCGCGGCCTTCCTGATGGCCGTGGTCCATGAGCGCCAGTCGCGCGATGCCGCCCGTGCCTTCCACGCGGCCTCCGCTGCCGCGGCCCCACCCGTCCCGTCGGCCGTGAACGGCTTCGGGCCGGTACCGACCGCTGCCGTGCCCCCGACGCCGGCCCCCTCCCCGACCCCGTACGTCACACCCGCGCCCGTGGCGCCGACGCCTCCCGCGGAGGTTCCGCGGGCCGGCGGGTTCGCTCCGCCCGCCTGAGGGCGGAGGGGTCATCACTCCTCGAAGGCCGAGGGCGGGGTTTCGAGGTGCTCCAGTTCGATGCCCGGGGCGGAGAGGACCACATCGCCGGCGATGTGGACGGTGTGGACCTCGCCGGTGTCCAGGGCCGTGACGCGGTACTCGTCCACCAGGAGCGGGCCGCTGTCCGTGGGGTGCTCCTCGCGGCCCACCAGGGCCCAGGCCTGGTCGACCGTACGCGGGGCCAGGACCGGGTCGGTGAGGGCGAGCAGCCGGACCCGGGTGGCGGGCGCGCCGGGGGCCGGGCGCAGCAGCCGGGCCGTGGCGATCAGGAAGGCCGGAGACGTGCCGGTGAAGCCGGGGGCGGCGATGTTGCCCTCGGCGGCCTCGGTTCCGGTGGGGTCGGTGCGGACCCAGGTGACGCCGTCGAGGGCGGCTCCGCGGACCTGCCAGCTCGCGGCGTTGACCTCCACGCGGATGGGCCGGCCGAGTTCGTCGATCGCGAGGTCGACGGAGCCGCGGTGCTCGCCGTCCGGGGCGGTCAGCTGGGAGACGTAGCGCCAGCCGGAGGGGCCGGGGGCGCAGTGGAAGTGCTCCTCGCCGAGCGGGGCGTGGTCGTGCGGGTCGTGGAGCGAGTATCGGCCGCGGGGCATGGTGCGCACACTTCTTCGGATCGGGGATACGGGGCAGGCCCCCGGCACGGGTGCCGGGGGCCTGCTTCAGGTCCGTCCGCCGCTGATCGGCTGGTGATCAGTAGCGGTAGTGGTCCGGCTTGTACGGGCCCTCGACCTTGACGCCGATGTAGGCGGCCTGCTCCGGGCGGAGGGTGGTGAGCTTGACGCCGAGGGCGTCGAGGTGCAGCCGGGCGACCTTCTCGTCGAGGTGCTTGGGGAGCACGTAGACGTCGGTCGGGTACTCCTCCGGCTTGGTGAAGAGCTCGATCTGGGCCAGGGTCTGGTCCGCGAAGGAGTTCGACATGACGAAGGACGGGTGGCCGGTCGCGTTGCCGAGGTTCAGCAGGCGGCCCTCGGACAGGACGATCAGGACCTTGCCGTCGGGGAACGTCCAGGTGTGGACCTGCGGCTTGACCTCGTCCTTGACGATGCCGTCGACCTTGGCCAGGCCGGCCATGTCGATCTCGTTGTCGAAGTGGCCGATGTTGCCGACGATGGCCTGGTGCTTCATCTTGGCCATGTCCGAGGCCATGATGATGTCCTTGTTGCCGGTCGTGGTGATGAAGATGTCGGCCGTCTCGACGACGTCGTCCAGCGTGGCGACCTGGTAGCCGTCCATGGCCGCCTGGAGGGCGCAGATCGGGTCGATCTCGGTGACGATGACGCGCGCGCCCTGGCCGCGGAGGGACTCGGCGCAGCCCTTGCCGACGTCGCCGTAGCCGAAGACGACGGCGACCTTGCCGCCGATGAGGACGTCCGTGGCGCGGTTGATGCCGTCGATCAGGGAGTGGCGGCAGCCGTACTTGTTGTCGAACTTCGACTTGGTGACGGCGTCGTTCACATTGATCGCCGGGAAGAGCAGGTCACCGGCCTGCATCATCTCGTAGAGACGGTGCACACCGGTGGTGGTCTCCTCGGTCACGCCGCGGATCTCGGACGCGAGCTGCGTCCACTTCTGCGGGTTCTCGCCGAGGGTGCGGTTCAGCAGGGTGAGGATGTGCGCGTACTCCTCGGAGTCCGCGGTGGACGGGTCCGGGGCTTCGCCGGCCTTTTCGAACTCGACGCCCTTGTGGACGAGGAGGGTGGCGTCACCACCGTCGTCGAGGATCATGTTCGGGCCGCCGGTGGAGGTGTTCGGCCAGGTCAGCGCCTGCTCCGTGCACCACCAGTACTCCTCCAGCGTCTCGCCCTTCCAGGCGAAGACCGGGACGCCCTGCGGGTTCTCCGGAGTGCCGTTCGGGCCCACCGCGATGGCGGCGGCAGCGTGGTCCTGGGTGGAGAAGATGTTGCAGGAGGCCCAGCGGACGTCGGCGCCGAGGGCGACGAGGGTCTCGATGAGCACGGCCGTCTGCACGGTCATGTGCAGCGAGCCGGTGATGCGGGCGCCGGCCAGGGGCTGCGCCTCGGCGTACTCCCGGCGGATCGACATCAGACCCGGCATCTCGTGCTCCGCCAGGGTGATCTCCTTGCGGCCGAAGGCGGCGAGGGAGAGGTCTGCGACCTTGAAGTCCATGGGTGCTGCTCCTCATGGTTCGAGAGGTGGGTACGGCTGTTCCGTGCGCCGTCCTGGGGACGGGACACCGGGCACAGTCCGTCGGGGGTCCTCTCTCCCCTCGGCCGGTCGCAGGGACCGCCCGACCCGCCATCAGCAGCGACGCCTGACACTGCCCACGAATCTACACCGATCGGCGGCGGCGGCCCCAGTCGGACGGAGAACTGGGCCGGCCCGGATGGCGTGGCGTCCGGTCTCACCCCCACCCGATGCGCCTTTTCGGCCAGACCGTAATCTTCCAGCCGTTCGTACTGGTGGGAGGGATGGGGGATTCATGGCACGCAGGCCTGGACGGCGTCGGGGGATCTGGGCGATCGCCCTGCTGGTGCTCGGCGTCATGCTGATCGCCGGTCCGCTGGCGTACATGCGCGTCCGGTTCACCCCGGTGAAGCAGTTCGGCGACAACATGCTGCCCACGATCCCCGTCGGGAGCTTGCTTCTGATGGAGAAGGACCACGGTGAGGTCCGGCGCGGTGACGTGGTCACCTACGACCCGGCCGAGTGGGGGTACGACGGCCCGTTCGTCGGACGCGTGGTGGCGCTGGGCGGGGACCACATCGCCTACACGATGGGCGACCGGACGCTGGCCCTCAACGGAAAGCCCCTCGACGAGCCGTACGTGCCCGATGGCGAAGCCGGGGCCGGCGGAGTGGGCTTCGCCGTCTCGGTGCCGCAGGGACGCATGTTCGTGCTGGGCGACAACCGCGGCAACTCCCAGGACTCCCGGTTCCATCCGGAACACCACCGGGGGACGCTGCCGCTGGCCGCGGTGACCGGGGTCGATTCCGGGATGCACGAGGAGTCCCCGCTGATGGTGGTCCTCGGCCTGCCCCTGTCCGCCGGGATCTGCCTCCTGCCTCTGTCACTCGGGCTGGGGATCGCCTCGCTCGTGGTCCGGCGGCGCAGGCCGGCCGAGTCGCCCGGGCCCGTCTGGGGCGCCACGCAGGTGGACGTGCCGTAGTCCCTGCACGTGCGCCGGAGGCCCCCGCGGGCTGCCCGCGGGGGCCTCCGGCGCACGGACGGGAACCGCCCGGGACTACTTCGCGGCTTCGGGGCGGTAGATGTCCGGCTCCAGGTAGATCACCCGGGCGATCGGGACCGCCTCGCGGATGCGCGCCTCGGCGGCGTTGATCGCGTCCGCCACCTCGGCCGCGGTGTCGTTGCCCTCGACGGCGATCTTGGCCGCGACGAGGAGCTCTTCGGGGCCGAGGTGCAGGGTGCGCATGTGGATGACGCGGGTGACGACGTCCCCGTCGACGGCCGCGGCCTTGATCTTCTCGACCTCTTCGACGCCGGCGGCCTCACCGAGCAGCAGGGACTTGGTCTCCGCGGCCAGGACGATCGCGATGACGATGAGCAGGACGCCGATGCACAGGGTGCCGATGCCGTCCCAGACACCGTCGCCGGTCAGCAGGGCGAGGCCGACGCCGCCGAGGGCCAGGACCAGGCCGATGAGGGCGCCGAAGTCCTCCAGGAGGACGACCGGCAGTTCGGGTGCCTTGGCTCGCCGGATGAACTGGGTCCACGTGAGCTTGCCGCGGATCTCGTTGGATTCCTTGATGGCGGTACGGAAGGAGAAGGACTCGGCGATGATCGCGAAGACCAGGACGCCAACCGGCCAGTACCAGGCCTCGATCGGGTGCGGGTCGTGGATCTTCTCGTAGCCCTCGTAGATGGCGAACATGCCACCGACGGTGAAGAGCACGATGGACACGAGGAAGGCGTAGATGTAGCGCTCGCGCCCGTACCCGAAGGGGTGTTGCGGTGTCGCCTCGCGCTGGGCCTTCTTCCCTCCGAGCAGGAGCAGGCCCTGGTTCCCGGAGTCGGCCACCGAGTGGACGCTCTCCGCGAGCATCGACGACGAGCCGCTGAAGAGGAACGCCACGAATTTGGCTACAGCGATGGCGAGGTTGGCGGCGAGGGCCGCCACGATCGCCTTGGTACCGCCCGACGCGCTCATGGGTGCGGGGTGTCCTTCCTGGGCCGGTGACTACGGCCGCACATTGTTGCAGCCCCGGGCGCCGACGCCGCGTCAGACGGCCACGGTGGCCCGGAAGACCGTTCCGTTTCCGACCAGTTCGACCTTTTCGCCCGCCGGTACGAAGGCCGATCCGCCCGGCGACAGGGCCAGTTCACCGGCCTGCACGGAGCCCGCCGTGCACAGCAGGATCTGCGGGGCGCCGTCCGGGAGCACCTGCGGGGTGCCACCGGGCGCGAGGAGGAAGCGGGAGAGCCGGAACTCGTCGACGGGGGCCTCGTAGACCTCCTCGCCGCCGTCCCCCTCGGGGCGCATGACGGTCGGGTCGCTCGGCTCGAACCTCACGATCTTCAGCAGCTCGGGCACGTCCACGTGCTTGGGGGTGAGACCGGCGCGCAGCACGTTGTCCGAGTTGGCCAGCAGTTCGACGCCGAGGCCGTCGAAGTAGGCGTGCGGAACCCCCGCGCCGAGGAACAGCGCCTCGCCGGGCTGGAGTCGGACGTGGTTGAGCAGCATCGCCGCGATGACGCCGGGGTCCCCCGGGTACTCGTGGACCAGGGCGGCGTACGTGGCGTACTCGCCGCCCAGGCGCTCGGCGGCGGCCGCGGTCTCGGCGACCGTACGGGCCATCTGCTCGCGGTCCGCGCTCAGTACGGCGGTCAGCACCTCGCGCAGCGCGGCCTCTTCGGGGTGCGCGCGCAGCAGGTCGGCGTACGGCTTGAGGGAGCCCACGCCCAGCCCTTCGAAGAGGTCCGCGGACGCCCGCGGGGAGCGGAAGCCGCACAGCCCCTCGAAGGTGGTGATCGCGCAGATCATCTCGGGCTTGTGGTGGGGGTCCTTGTAGTTGCGGTGCGCCGCGTCGATCGGGATGCCGCGCCGCTCCTCGTCCTCGAATCCCGCCTTCGCCTGGGTCTCGTCGGGGTGGACCTGGAGGGAGAGCGGAGCGCCGGCGGCGAGGATCTTGAAGAGGAAGGGCAGCCTGGGGCCGAACTTGGCCACGGTGGCGGCACCGAGCTCCCCCACGGGGTCGGCGGCGATGACCTCCGCGAGCGTCCTGACCCCGGCACCGCGGTCGACGCGCGACGGGGCGCCCGGGTGGGCTCCCATCCACAGCTCGGCCTGCGGCTCACCGGTGGGTTCGACACCGAGGAGCGCGGGCAGGGCCGTGGTGGATCCCCAGGCGTAGGGGCGGATCGTGTTGGTCAGGCGGTCCATCGTCGTCTTCCTGGAGAGATCCGGGCACGTGCGCGGTTGTCAGCCGTGTCCCCCGGACGCCAGCGCCAGGTAGGCGGTGGCGAAGTCCGTGACGGCGAGCAGCTCGGCGAGCTGCTCCAGCTCGGCGCCTTCCTCCGGTTCGAGCTCGCTGATCGCCGTGTCGTGGCTGAGGGCGAGCTCGCGTGCGGCGGGGGCGGCGGTGAGGCCGCCGGCCGGCCGGTCCCGCAGCAGAACGACACGGGCGCGAAGGGCCTGGGGCTCTTCGACCCGGTCCCGGAAGAAGTCGTCGGGGTCGGCACCTGCGGCGAAGTCGCCGGCGAGCAGGACACCGTGGGCGGGCAGTGCCTCGGGGAGCGCGGCGGCCAGCGCAGGGCGGCCGGCGAGCTCGGCGAGGGTGGCGGCGAAGCGGCGGCCGGCGGGGCCGGCGCCGGTTCCCTCGGTCCAGATGAGCGGCAGCGAGTCCGCGAGCTCGGCGGCGAGGGTCTTGGCCGGGTTGGAGTAGGTGGCGATGGCGGGCCCGCAGCGTTCGGCCGTCCGGTCGAGCCGGTCGGCGACGAGCTGGAGGGTGTCGGGGGCCGCGGTGATCAGGCCGACCTTGTCGAGGAGCAGCAGCAGGGGTGTCAGCAGGGCCCACAGGGCGCCCGGGCCCGCGGCTGCGGACTCGTCGAACTCCTGGTACGGGGCCTTGGCCATCGGTACGAGGAGGCCATGCGCGCCGTCCACCGCCTCGCTCAGCGGTGAGCGTTCGGGGGCGACGGCGACGACGGTGCAGCCGCGCCGGTAGGCCTGCTCGGCGAGCAGGGCGAGCCCGGGCTCGGTGCCGTCGGTGGTGGTCACCAGCAGCAGGTCGACGGACCCGGCCCAGCCGGGCAGGGACCAGCGCAGTGCCCCGGCGGCGTGGGCGACCCCGGTGGGGTCGAGGCGGATCACCGGCGCGGAGGCGCCGGCGAAAGCTCCGAGCAGGTCGGCGACCCCGGTGGCGGCGGTGCCGGGCCCGGCGATCAGGACCGCGCGCGGGCGGCCGTCGGGGCGCAGGGTGGCGATGCCCGCCTCGCTCGCGTGCCGGGCCGCCGTACGGACCCTGGCCCCGGCCTCGGCCGCGCCGCGGAGCAGGCCCCGTCGGTCGACGCGGGCGAGATCGTCCGGTGCGTCGAGGAGCGACTCGTCGAGCATGGCGGCCTCCGGCTGTTGGGTGACGGGAACCTGTCTGCGCGTGTTGCGGTGCGGGTGTCGTGCGGTGATCTGCGGATGGTGCGGTGGTGCCGGTCAGGCGGGTCGGCGGGCCTCGTCCACGAGCAGGACCGGGATGCCGTCGCGGACCGGGTAGGCGAGACCGCAGTCCTGGCCCGTGCAGAGCAGCTCGGGGGTCTCGTCGGCCGTCTTGTCCTCGAGGGGCGCGTGGCAGGCGGGGCAGGCCAGGATCTGCAGGAGGCCGGCTTCGAGCGGCATGGGGTGGGTTCCCTTCGGGGATGCGGGTGGGGCGTGGTCAGCGTACCGCTGGGGCTCCGCCGGTGCGGCTTGGGGCGGGCGGGGGTGGGAGGCCGGCTGCGCGGGGGCGCCGGGACCGCTGGGGCGGGTGTTGCGGATCTCCGCTCCGCCGGATCCGCGCCCCGGGGCCCGCCCGGCCGGGGTGGGGAGGGACTCAGGGCGGGGCCGGGGGTCCGGCTCGGGTCGGAGGGCGCGGGCCCGGGGGTCGGAAGGCCCCCGGTCCCCGGCAGGGCCCCCGGGCCGGGGTCAGGCCCGGATCAGGGCCAGGGCCTCGTCCCGGACCCGGGACAGCGTGTCCACGTCACGAGCCTCAACGTTCAACCGCAGCAACGGCTCGGTGTTCGAAGCACGCACGTTGAACCACCACCCCGCACCCGTCACCGTCAAACCATCCAACTCATCCAGCTCCACACCCTCACGACCCGCGAACGCCTCCCGCACCGCAACCAACCGGCCCGCCTGGTCCGCCACCGTCGAATTGATCTCCCCCGACCCCTCATACCGGTCATACGACGCCACCAACTCCGACAACGGACCGTCCTGACCCCCCAGAGCCGCCAACACATGCAACGCCGCCAGCATCCCCGTATCCGCGTTCCAGAAGTCCTTGAAGTAGTAGTGCGCCGAATGCTCACCACCGAAGATCGCACCCGTCCTCGCCATCTCCTCCTTGATGAAGGAATGACCCACCCGGGTACGCACCGGCGTCCCACCGCACTCCCGCACCACCTCCGG
>NZ_JBHYMC010000112.1:0-10258 GCF_042742535.1 Streptomyces sp. NPDC058880 | reverse complement strand
GCGGCACCCCGCGCGGTGCGCGGGGTGCCGCTGCGGCGGTCGGAGCCGCCCGTCAGGCCGAAGCCTCCTGACGGTTCCTCAGTGCCAGGCCGGCAAGGACCGCCCCGGCCGCCGCGCACAGCATGACGGCGGCACCCGCCCAGGCCAGGCCGCCGCCCACGGTGCCGGCCAGCGGGTCGAAGGCCAGCGAGCCACCGAGGACGTGCAGGGCCACCACGCCCACCGCCGTGGCCGCGCCGGCCCGCCACACGGCCGTGGTGTCGCGCAGCGCCACGAGCGCGCCGACGGCGAGGCACGCCAGGGTGACCAGGAGGGGCAGCAGGCCGAGGGGGCCCGCCGACGACAGGGCCGTCAGGTCCTGCGGCAGGTGCAGGGCGCCGCTGACCAGCAGGGCGATCGCCACGGGCCAGCGCAGCGCGTGCCCGCGCGCCGCACTGCCGGCCGGTGCCGGGACGGGAGCCGGCGGCCGGGGCTTCGCCCGGCGGGGCGCGTCGTACGGCTCCCTGTACGTGGGCTCGTGAGGCTTCGCGTACGGCCCCGGCGTCGGCGCAGGGTGCGGCTCGGCGGCGGGTGCGGGCGCCTCGGCGGGTCGGGCGCGGTTCTGCTGCTCCGGCTCGCCGGGCGCGTCCCGGCCGAGGATGTTCACCAGCAGGGCGACGTCCTCGATGGACCGCCCGACGGCGGCGGCGCGCAGCGTCATGTCCGCCTCGCCCACCTCCTGCGGGGCGTCGCCCAGCAGGGTGACCATCCGTTCCACGTCCTGCACGGGCCGGGTCACGGCGGCCGCGCGCAGCGCCTCCTGTCCCGCGTCGGGCAACCGGCCGTCCTCCTTGAGGAGGCCCACCAGAGCGGTGACCTCCTCCACCGGGCGGCAGGTGGCGGCCGTTTCCAGGAGGGTCCGCATGCGCAGCGTGCTCGGCGCGTCGGAATCGTCCGGGACATCCGGGCCGGCTGGGGCGACCGCTCGGTCCGGGGCGGCCGGCTCCGGTGGGGCGTCGGGGGCATCGGGGGCGGTGTTGTCGGGGGTCCCGCGGCTGCTTTCGTGCTGCGTCGCCGAGAGAGTGATGGGGTCATTCATGGAAAGCTCCGTTCGCCGACGCGCGGGTCTAGGCAATCGCACGCCGGTCATCGTGCGTCATGGTGAGCGCACGCTTTGTTACATTGAGTGCCACTTCCGCCCACTGCGCCATTCGGGGCGGGCAAACGGGGGTCGCCGTGACGGGCCCCGAGGGGAAGGGCGAAGCCGTGCCCGACATGCGAGGGGTCCGACGCCGGTGCGCGCTGCTGCTGCCCGTCGTGCTGCTGCTGACGGGCGCCTCGGCCGGGCCGGAGGGACCCGTCGTGGACACCGACCGCGGTCCGGTGCGGGGCCGGACCCACGGGGCGTACAGCACCTTCGAGGGGATCCCCTTCGCCGCTCCCCCCACCGGCCCGCGCCGTTGGCGGCTGCCGGAGCCGGCAGACCGCTGGAACGGCGTACGGGACGCGGGGACGCCCGGCGCCCGCTGTGTCCAGCTGCCCGTACTCGCTCCCGGCGGACCGGTCGGCTCCGAGGACTGCCTGTACCTCAACGTGACCGCCCCGGCCGGCCCGGCGGTCCGGGCTCGGCCGCGGCCGGTCATGGTCTGGTTCCATGGCGGAGGCTTCTTCAGCGGCTCCGGAGACGCCTACCGGCCGGACCGCCTGGCCGTCCAAGGTGATGTGGTCGTCGTGACGGTCAACTACCGGCTGGGCGTCTTCGGGCTGTTCGGTCACCCGGAGCTCGGCGGTGCCCCCGGCTTCGCCCTGGCCGACCAGCGGGCGGCACTGCGCTGGGTAGGGGCGAACGCGACGCAGTTCGGCGGGGACCCGGGCAACGTCACCGTCTTCGGCGAGTCGGCGGGCGCACTGAGTGTCTGCGCACACCTCGCCTCGCCCGCCTCGGCCGGCCTCTTCCACCGGGCGATCGTGCAGAGCGGCTCGTGCTCGACCGCGGCACCGCCGTCGGCACTGCTCGCGGACGCCGGGACCTACGAGCCCTTCGTGCCGGCGCGGCGCACGACCGAGGAGGGCGCCCGCGCGGCGGCCCGGCTCGGCTGCGACCGGCCCTCGGGCGTGCTGGACTGCCTGCGCGCACTGGACGCCGGCACCCTCGCGACCGCCGACCTGATGCAGCGTTTCTCACTGGTTCCGTACGGCGACGGCACCCTGCCGACGGAGCCGCGCCGTGCGCTGAAGGCCGGACGGTTCCACCGGGTGCCGGTGGCACTGGGAACCACGCGGGACGAGATGCGGCTCTTCCTGGCCCAGACCCTGGCGGCGTACCCGATCGGGGACGAGAACGCCTATCGGGCCCGGACCGAGCGGTCCTTCGGGGCGGAGACGGCCCGCGCCGTGGAGGCCGCGTACCCGGTGTCGGCGTACCCGACCCCCGCGATCGCCTGGGCCACCGTACTGACCGACGCGTCGTTCATCTGCCCGACGCTGCGGGACGGCGCGGCGCTGGGGCGGCACGTGCCCACGTACGGCTACCGGTTCGACGACCGCGACGCACCCGACTTCACCGGGCTGCCGCCGGTGCCGGGGCTGCCGCTCGGAGCGGCCCACGGCTTCGAGCTGCCGTACCTGTTCACCCTCACCCCACTGGCGCGGCCACAGCAGCGACTCGCGGACCGGATGGCCGGCTACTGGACCGCCTTCGCCCGGACCGGCGTGCCGACGGCACCCGGCGCGCCGGGGTGGCCGCTGCTGGGCGTGCCCGCGCGGCTGCTGTCGCTGGCTCCCGGCGCCGACGGGATCCGCACGGTGGACGGGCGCGCCGAGCACCACTGCGGCCTCTGGGACGAGCGGTGGCCCGGTGTCACCACTGCTGAGTGAGGACCTCCTGCTCCGCGGTGCGCAGGGTCAGGGTGCCGTGATCGCCGTAGATCTCGCGGCGCCACCGCGTGAACAGGGCGGCGACGGCCCGTGCGTCTCCTCATCCGTCGTCGCGTCCAGGTCGCAGTCGGCCGGTGCCGGCGTGCTCACCCCGGTCTGCTGCGCTGCGGTCCGGTCCGCCCCGGTGGTACCGCACCCCGCCAGGACCGCGCACAGGAGCCCCGCCACCGCCAGGCGTCCGGCCCCGGACACCGCTGTCTTCGTCATCGCGTGCATCCCCCCTCGGGCTCCAAGAGGTGTTCACGCGCGCAGCGGTTCCCTCCGACCCCTCGGCCGGGGCCCGGAAGGCCGAGGCGCATCCGGGCCGGGGACCGGCCGCCGGAGACCTCACGGCGCTGCGGGCCTACTTGCGGTCGGTGCGGCCGTCCACGACGCGGCGACCAGGGAGCGTTCCGCCGCCGCCAGGTGTGTCGCCGCGGCCAGCCAGGCCCAGGCGTAGCCGTCGGACGAGGGGTCGGCGAGCCGGCCGAAGGCGTCGCGCGGGCGCCGGTCGGCCTCAGCCGCGAGGGCGGCGGCCAGGTCCGCCGCGCTGGTGAGCCCGGCCCTGCGGAGCGGACCGTACGCGGCCGGCGGCGCCGTGCCCCGGGCCGCCTCGGCAACGGCGCGCCGGCCGCCGGCGACCCCGGTCTCAAGGAGACGGCGCACCCGCCACAGCGGGGAGTCCGCCAGCGGGTCCGGCGCGCCGGCCGCCGCCACCGGGCCGAGCTCGGGCGCGGGACCGGCGGCGTCCGGCGGGGGGAAGTGCTCGCCTTGGAGGCGGTCGTAGCCGAGGTCGGCCCGTGCCAGCCACTCCTCGGGCAGCCGCAGCGTGTACGGCTCGCCGGGCACCGGGCCCACCGCCACCGGGCGGAGGGTGGCGGCGCGGCCGAGATCCGGACGGCCCAGGACGCGCAGCCGCAGTCCGGGGTACGAGGCGATCCGCCGCAGGTTCTCGGTGTGCCGCAGCTCCGGGTGCGGATGCGCGGGCAACAACCTCAGCAGGGGCGCGTCCGGCCGTGCCTCACGGACGAGGAGGTGGTCGCCGGCCGGCCCGGCCACCACGACGTCGCAGCCGATCAGAGCGGTTTCCGCGTCGGCCGCCTGGGCCGGGTCCGCCAGCAGCGCGGCGACGGCCTCGGCGGCGGGCCGGGCAAAGAGCGCGGCCGCGGGCCCGTCGGCCCACGCGGCGCCGGTCAGCGGGGTCGCCTTGACCCCGCGTCCGGCGCCGAGCCGGCCCTCCGCCGAGACCGTCGCGCCGACGATACTCAGGCCGCCCCGGGCGAGTCCGGCGTGGTCGAGGGTGGCGCCGCCGAGGGCGACGGAGGCGCGACCCGCCCCACGGGCACGGGCCAGGCCTCCCGGTCGGACGTCGGAGATCGAGTAACGGGAGCCGTCCGGGGCGAGCAGGTGGGTGACGACACCGCCGTAGCCGGTGGCCGAGAGCACCGGCTCGCGGCACAGTCCGTGCACCCGGAGGCTGCCGCCCGCCGTGTAGGCGCGCCGGGAGGTACCGGTCAGGGCCGGATCTGCCGTACCGGAGGCCAGCACCCCGGCCGTGTGCAGGAGTTCGCGGAAGGATCCGGTGAGGTCGCCCAGCCGGTGTGCGGTGTGGCGTTCGCGGGCCGCGCGCAGGCCCCGTACGACGCGCAGGGCGGCCGCTTCCGCGCGGGGCAGTCCGGCGAGGCGGGCGGTGTGCGCGGCGCGCAGCAGCTCGGCCTGGACGACGGCGCCGCCTGCGGTGACGCCCGCCGCCAGGGCTTCGGCCGCAGCATGCCAGAGCGCGGCTGCGGCGCCGAGCTGTGCCGGTGTGAGGGCCGCAACGGGCTCGGCGGTCGGGGCGGCGCCGGCGGCGGGCGGCGCCGCCGCCTCGCGCGCTCCCGCGGCCACGGCACCGGCACCGGCACCGGCACCGGCACCGGCACCGGCACCAACGATGGCGACGACCGCGTCCGTGTCCGGTTCGGGCTTCGGCGGTACCGCGTCCGCGAGCGGGGCGGCGCCCAGCGCCGCGGCCCGGTGCAGGCACCGGGGTGCCAGCAGGCACGTGCAGGTGGCCTGTCCGGCCTCGGTCACCGTCCCCGACGGGCCGGGGCGCAGGGTGACGAGGGCGTCCGCGCCGAACCGGAAGGCGACGCTTCCGTCAGCTGCGCGGAGGGCGGCGTCCGCACAGCCGGCGGTGGCGTCGTCCAGCTTCTTGCGTAGCCGTGCCGTCAGGTTTTCGACCGCCTCGGCGAGTACCTCGGGTGCGACGGGCGGCAGTGCGGTGCTCAACGGGACTCCCCACGGAGGCGGTCGCCCACCCAGCGGGCGAGGGCGAGAGGGCTGAGGGCGGCCACCGGCATGCCGGCCGCGACGAGTTGCCGGGCGACCGGGACCGAGTAGCGGGGGTGGCCCGTGTCGTCGAGCGCGGCGCAGCCCATCAGGTGGGCACCGGAGGCGGCCAGCGCGCGGACCTCGCCGAGTAGGCCGCCGATCGGAGCGCCCTCCTCGAAGTCGCTGACCACGACGACGAGGGTGCGGCTGGGGACGGTGATCAGGGAGCGGGCGTGGGCGAGACCGGCGGCGATGTGGGTGCCGCCGCCGACGCGCACCTCCAGCAACAGCGACAGCGGGTCCTCGACCCGGTCGGTGAGGTCCACGACCTGGGTGGAAAAGGCGAGGAAGTGGGTGGACAGGGTGGGGACGCCACCCAGTACCGCCGCGGTCAGGGCCGACCAGATGACGGAGGCCTCCATGGAGCCGGACACGTCGACCACCAGGACAAGCCGCCAGTCGGCCTCGCGGCTCGCCCGGGTGCTGAAGACGGGCCGCTCCGGCACGACGACCACCGTGCCGTCGGCACGACGGCGGGCGTGTGCGAGGTTGGCGCGCAGGGTCCGGGCGAGGTCGAGCGCACCACCCGGGCGTCGGGTGGGACGGGGGGTGCTGAGCCCGGACAGGGACGGGCGCAGCCTGGTGGCGAGCTCTCGGGAGAGCTCGTCGACCAGCCTCTTCACCAGGGGCCGGAGACGGGCGAGTTGGGCCTCCGGCAGGCCGCCGGCGAGGGACAGTACGGAGCTCAGCAGTTCCACGGAGGGCCGTACGGCCGCCGGGTCGAGTTGGGCGAGCACGTCGGTGCGGCCCGCGTCGGCGGCACCGGCCAGGACGTCTTCCCGTACGTCGGCGCCGAACAGCGCTTCGAGCTCCTGCGACCATGCGCGGGCGGTCGGGAAGGAGGCCTCCTGGCCGCCGCCCCGGCCCGGCCCCCGGCCGGTGCCGAGGTCGCCGGCGCCTTCGCCGTGTCCCGTGCCGTACAGCTCGTCCAGTGCACGGGCATAACGGCGGGCGCCGGCGGGGAGCCGGTCGCGTTCGCGGCCGAGCAGCAGCCGCCAGCGGTCGGCCGGGGCGAGCCGGCGCTGCCCGGCGTCGGACCCGGAGGTCCGGACGGGCGGTGCGCCGAGGGCGGCCGAGTCCGCGGCCGGGACCGCGGGCAGGGCCGCGGCCGGGTCCCGCGGCGGGGGCAGCGGGAGGGCCTTGAGTGCGGCGAGGCCCGCGGCATCGGCGGCGGCCCAGAGGCCGAGCAGGGCGGGCGGGGCGTCGAGCGCGAGGTCCACGCGGTCGCCGAGACGTTCGGTGACCGTGTCCAGCAGCCGGTCGCGGGCAGCCGGGGCGAGGGCGTCGAAGCCCCCGCGCAGGGCCGGGAGCCGGTCGAGGAAGTCCTGGTCGGCGAGGTGGTCGACGCGGTCGAGGAGCGGCGTGAGGGCGGCCGGGGAGGACTGCAGCAACGGGCCTGCGGCGGTGAGGAGTCCGGCGAGCCGGCGGGACAGCGCGCGGCGGCTGTCGGCGGTTCCGGCGCCGTCGATCCACCCGGCGGCGCGGTCGCCGAGCGCCCCGGCCGGGTCGAGGTAGAGGAGCACCCGGACGGCCTGGGCCGCGCCCTGCATCAGCGGGGACGCGGAGGCGGCGAGGGCGGCGAGCGCGGCGTCCGTGCGCAGCCCCAGGTGATGGGCGGCGGCCCGGTCGGCGAGGGCCACGAGGGCGGCGGCGTCGGACGGCTGCTCGCTGCCGGCGAGGCCGGGCAGGGACCGCACGGCGGCGTCGAGGAGGTCGTCGGTGAGGGCGGCGCAAGCGGCGCGGGACGCGGCGGAGGTGCCGGGGAGGTGGCCGCGGTGCAGGGCTTCCAGGAGGTCGAGTGCGTCCAGGAGTTCGGGCAGGGCCGCCGTCTGCGGCAGGACGCTGGCCGCCTCGTGGAGGCGTACGTCGACCAGCTCGGGCAGATCGCACCGCGCGGCGGCGGCCAGACCGGTGAGGATCTGCGTCGGGGTCGGGCCGCCGTCGGCGGCGGCCCGGCGGGCGTCCTCGCCGAGCGTCCCCGCCGCCGCCTGGGCGGCGGTGACGCCGCGCACGCCGGTGAGGTCGAGCCGGGCCGGGACGGAAGGCGTCCAGGAGAGCCGCCATCTGGTGCCGAGGGCGGTGCCGTCCCCCGTGGCGGCGACGGTGAGGGGCTCTCCGTAGGCAGCCCCGCACACGAGGAGCCGCTGGAGGAGGACCTCGCGCCGGCCGTCGAGGGCGGAGCGGAGCGGGTCGAGGCGGATCTCGCGGGGCGCGGGATCCGCCGGGCACGGCAGGCGCAGCTCGGCGAGTTCGGCCTCGACGGAGGGGCCGAGGCCGGAGCGGGGGGCGTGCGGGGTGATCCGCCCGCGGCCGGTGCCGACGAGCACGGCTTCGAGGGCCTGGGCCAGTGCCCGGCCGCGGCCGAGGGGTTCGCCCTGGCCGAGGACGGTGGTGACGGCCTCGACGAGTTCTCCGCGGCCGGGTGCGGGCAGCCCCCGCAGGACGGCGAGGTCGCAGGCGAGCCGCAGGGTCTCGGCGGCCTCACCGGTCCCGGCGGTGTGTCCGGCCCGGCGGAGTTCCCGGCACAGGCCGGTGACGGCGTGCGAGGCTGCCTCCCTGAGCCGCTCGGGGTCGCCGCCGGCTTCGAGGACGGCCTGCTGCCAGAGCGGGTCGCGGATGCCGGCGGGGTAACCGGAGCGGGAGTCGAGCAGGTCGAAGGAGTACGGCACGAGGGAAGTGACGGCCGCTTCCCCGCCGCTCCCCCGCCCGGAGGCCTCGCCGACCGGGCCGCGGCCGGGGGTCGGGCGTCCGCCCGTCGCGGAGGGCCCTGCGGGCGGGGCGCCCGCACCAGCGGCCGATCCCGGGCCGGTGCTGCCGCTCGGAGCGGTCCCCGAGCCGAGCGCCCCGGCGCCGCCGGGGGTGCCTTCCGTCCCGGTGGTGGAGCCGGCTTCCGGGGCGGGTTCGTCCCCGGCGGCCGGCGCCGTGACGGCCGTGGAGTTGCCTTCGGGGCCGAGGAGGGCGGGGGCGTGGAAGGAGCCGATGACGGCGGCCACGCGCCGGCCGCCGGCGATGGCGCCGGCGATCACGGCGTGCATGTGGGCCTCGCGGGCGAGGTCCCGGGCAGGGACCGGGCCGTCCTCGCGCAGCGCCCAGCCGACGCCGAGCGCTGCGCGGCGTACGGCCTCCGGGCTGCAGCCCGGGGCGAGGACCTCGACGGCACGGTCCCACAGGTCGTCGCCGTCACGGCCCGTGCCCGCGGCGGTGAGGGCCGCGGCGAAACCGCCCGCGGGCCGCGGCGCGCCACCGGATTCCGCGGCTGTGTCCGTCCGGGTGGCCGTGCCCGTGGCCCGGACCGGGACCGTACGGGAGGCCGCGTTCGAGGTGGCGTCCGCCGCCCGGGGCGAAGCCTCGGGCACGGTGTCGGGCCGGTCTGCGGGTGAGGAGGGGTGCGGGACGGCGGGGCGGGGGGTCCAGCCGGGGTCGGACAGCGGGAGGTCGCAGCACAGGACGACCGCGCCCGAACGGCGGGCCCAGCGGATCGCCGCCAGTTCCGGGGAGAAGTCCGCGAACGGGTAGAAGGCCAGGCGTCCGTCCTCGCCGCTGCCCGCGAGGGCGACGGGCGCGACGGTCTCCGGGTCCGCCAGGTGCTCCACCCAGTTCTGGAAGTCCGCCGGGAGCTCGACGCAGACCGCGTCCGCGCCGGATGCGTCCAGCAGGGCCGGTACCACCGCGGCCAGCGCGGGGCTGTGGTGCCGTACCCCGATCAGGAAGGGAGCGCGGGCCGCGGCGAGCCCATCGACCGCGGTCCGGGGGTCGGTGTGCGTCAACGCAGGCTCCCGCGCAGGTCCCAGAGACGGCGCCACATCGCCGAGCCGTCCTCGGCCCGGCGCCGGACCGGGCCGTCCCAGTAGCCCAGCAGCCGTGCGTGGTCGGCGGGGTCGTCCTTGCGGACGACACCCAGCAGGTGCCCCGGCAGCAGGTCCAGCACGTCGCCGTCCGGCAGGTACGCGGCGGCGACCCCCAGGGAGGCCGCCACCTGCACGGCTTCGGCGGTGGACATGACCGTACCGGGGCGTTCCACGTCCCAGCCCTCGGCGGAACGTCCCGAGCGCAGGTCGCGGAAGACGGTGACGAGTGCGTCGAGCACCGCGTCGTCGACTCCGAAGGCGGCGCCGGCCCGCTGTACGGCGGCGACGGCCTGACGGCGGATCAGTACCGCCTCCGCGTCCGCGTCGGCGATCGGGGCGACGGTCTCGAAGTTGAACCGCCGCTTGAGGGCGGCGGACATCTCGGAGACGCCGCGGTCGCGCAGGTTGGCGGTCGCGATGACGGTGAAGCCGGGGGCCGCGCAGACCACCGCGTCCTCCGTGGCGGTCAGTTCGGGCACGCTGACCCGGCGGTCCGACAGGATCGAGACCAGGGCGTCCTGGACCTCAGGCAGGCAGCGGGTGATCTCCTCCACCCGGACCACGCGCCCGGTACGCATGGCGGAGAGGACCGGGGAGTCGACCAGGGCCTGGGGGGTGGGGCCCTGCGCGAGCAGCAGCGCGTAGTTCCAGCCGTAACGGAAGGCGTCCTCGGTCGTGCCCGCGGTGCCCTGGACGGTGAGGGAACTGGTGCCGCAGACGGCGGCCGCGAGTAGTTCGGAGAGCATCGACTTGGCGGTGCCGGGCTCGCCCGTGAGGAGAAGTCCGCGCTCCCCGGCGAGGGTCACCACGCAGCGTTCCACCAGGGCGCGTTCACCGACGAACTTGGGCGTCACGGTGAGCTTGGCCGGGAGGCCGGCCCGGCGCCCGGGCAGGGTCAGTTCGGTTCCGTCGCTGCCGCAGACGAAGGTGACGACGGCGCGCGGGGTGAGTGCCCAGCCGGGCGGCCGGGGGCCGGAGTCGTGGGCGGCGAGGAAGGCGAGCTCGGCGGCATGGCGCTCCTCGGCGGGCAGCACCTGCCGGGCGGCGGGGGCGGATGGGGCGTTGACGGTCATCGGGTTTCCTCTGCACGGGTACGAAAGGGGTGGTGCGGTGCCGGCGGGGCCCACCGGCGTCCGGTGGGC